>JAIYAI010000384.1 GCA_027489135.1 Acetobacteraceae bacterium | reverse complement strand
TGGCCGAGCAGATGGGCGGCCCGGACAAGATCAAGCGCCAGCACGATGGCGGCCGCCTGACGGTGCGCGAGCGCATCACGAAGATGCTGGACGAGGCGAGCTTCCACGAGGTCGGCGCCATCGCCGGCAAGGCGGAATACGACGCCGAGAACAGGCTGAAGAATTTCACGCCCTCGAACTGCGTCATGGGCCGCGGCCTGGTCGATGGCCGCCCCGTCGTCATCATCGGCGACGACTTCACCGTGCGCGGCGGCAGCGCGGATGCGACGATCCGCGAGAAGCCGATCATGGCCGAACGCATGGCGCATTCGCTTCGCCTGCCGATCATCCGCATCATCGAGGGCTCGGGCGGCGGCGGCTCCGTCAAGACGATCGAGACCACGGGCCGCGCCAACCTGCCCGGCGGCATCGGGGGGACGCAGCTCTACCAGCTCACCGGCGAGAACCTGTCGCTGGTGCCGACGGTGGGGCTGGGCCTGGGCTCCGTCGCGGGGCTCGGCGCGGCGCGGCTGGCGGCGACGCACTACTCCGTCATGACCAAGGAGACCTCGGCGATGTTCGTCGCGGGGCCGCCGGTGGTGAATGCGCTCGGCCACAACCTCACCAAGGCCGAGCTCGGCGGCTGGGAGGTGCAGTGCAAGGCCGGGGCCGTGGACCACGCGGTGGATACCGAGGAGGAGGCCTTCGAGGCCGCGCGGCGCTTCCTCTCCTACCTGCCGACCTCGGTCTTCGAGCTTCCGCCCGTCACGGACGGCGACGACGACCCGAAGCGCGAGGACCAGTCCCTCCTCAGCGTGATCCCGCGCGACATCCGCAAGCCCTATCGCGTGCGGCCGATCATCGAGACGCTCTTCGACAAGGGCAGCGTCTTCGAGATGGGGCGGCATTTCGGCCGGCCCGTCGTCACCTGCCTCGCGCGGCTCAATGGCATCCCCGTCGCCGTCATGGCCGGCGACAGCTTCCACTATGCCGGGTCCTGGACCGCCGATGCCTGCGCCAAGGTGACGCGCTTCGTCGACCTGGCGCAGGTCTTCCACCTGCCCGTCGTCTACCTGATGGACTGCCCCGGCTTCATGATCGGCCCCGATGCCGAGCGCACGGCGACGATCCGCTGGGGCGTGCGGGCGATGGCGGCGGTGAACCAGACCACCGTGCCCTGGTGCACGATCATCATGCGCAACGCCTTCGGTGTGGCAGGTGTCGTCCACCAGCCGCACAGCCGCTACTCGATCCGCTACGCCTGGCCCTCGGGGCGCTGGGGCAGCCTGCCGCTGGAGGGCGGGATCGAGGCCGCCTACCGCGCCGATCTCGACGCGGCGGAGGACCGCAAGGCGAAGCTTGCGGAGATCGAGACCCGGCTGCAGGCGCTGCGCAGCCCGCTGCGCACGGCCGAGGCCTTCTGGGTGGAGGAGATCATCGATCCCCGCCACACGCGCCGCCTGCTGACGGAATTCGCGGGGCTGGCGCGGCCGCTGCTGACGCCGGGGGTCAGCAGCTTCGGCATCAGGCCCTGACCGCCGGGTCGGGCGGGGTCGCCGGGCGCCGGGATGCGCCCACGGCTCACGCCGCCGGTCCGGTCTCGACCGCGAATGCGATGCCCTCGCGGCGGAGGAAGCCCTCAAGGATCGCCTCCAGCGCGTCGCGCAGCGCGAAGTCCGGGCGCCAGCGCAGCCGCTGCCAGGGCATGGGCGGCGGCTCCAGGACGACGGCGATCACAGTCTCGTCGGTCCGGTCCTCCGCCCGCCCTGCGGCAGAGAAGGCGACCCAGGCCGGCGACCCGCCCGCCGCGACCCAGGCGCCCCAGCCGTAATCCTCCGGGATGGGGACGCCGCGGTCGAATTCCGGCCGCGCGGCGGCGACCGCTGCGAGGTAGTCGGTCAGGAACGCGCGGCCCGGCGTATCGTTGACGGTCTCGGCGCCGCTCGGGTCGTCGGCGTATCGGGCGGTGCGCACGCGCCAGAACCGGCCGCCCTGGCCGCGGCGCGGATCCTGCCGCAGCAGCCACCAGGGCCGCAGCATCCCCGCCGCGATCACCGCCGTCAGCGCCAGCCAGGGCGAGAGCAGCACCAACCCCGGGATGCGCCGCAGCAGCGTCATCTCCGGGTCGATCAGCGCATGCAGCCCGACCGCCAGGCCGAAAGGCAGCAGAAGCGCGAGCGTCGCCAGCAGCGCCGCCGCGACGACCATGCCCAGCACCTGCAAGACTGCCGCCATCGCTACGCCCGTCGGGTCACCGGGCCGGTTGGTTGCCAAGGTCGACCCACAGGGTCAAGCGAGGGGGCGCGTCACTCCGCCCGGATTCCCGCCGCCTGGATCAGCTCCCGGAACAGTGCGCGGTTCCCCTCGAGCCGCGCGGAAAGCGCCTGCGGACCCTCGAAATTCGGCATCAGCCCCTGGTCCAGCAGGCGCTTCGAGAAGGCCGGGTTCGCCAACCCCTGCTCGATCGCGCGTGCCCAGGCGGCGACCGCCTCCGCCGGCATGCCCTTCGCGCCGCACAGGCCGAACCACCCGGTCAGGGAATAGCCCGGCACCGTCTTCGAGATCGGGTCGATCGGGAAATTCGGATGCCCCTGGTCGTCCGCGACCGCGAGCAGCCGCATCGAGCCGTCGCGCAACTGCCCCGCGACGTCGCCGAGATTGGTGATCATGAAGTCGACGCGGCCGCCGATGATGTCGACGATCGCCGGCGCACCGCCGCGGAAGGGCACGTGCACGATGTCGATGCCGGCCATGCGCTTCAGCATCTCGCCGGCGATGTGCTGCGCGCTGCCGATGCCGGCGCTGGCGAAGGTCAGGCGCCCCGGCGCGGCCTTCGCCGCCGCGATGATGTCGGCCATCGAGCGGAAGCGCGAATTCGCGGCAACCACCAGCGCGTAGTTCGAGAGGGCCAGGTTGGCGATCGGGATCATCTCCGTCACCACGTCCACAGGCAGGCGCTGGCCCGGCAGGTAGGGGGAGATCGCCATCGCCCCCATCGGGCACTGGAACACGGTGTAGCCGTCCTGCCCGTTGCGCACGACGAATTCCGCGGCGATCGCGCCGTTCGCGCCGGTGCGGTTCTCCACCACCGCGGTCTGGCCGAGCGCGGCCTGCGCCATCTCCGCGATGATGCGCGCGGTGAAGTCCCCCGCACCACCTGCCGGGAAGCCGACGACGACGCGCAACTGACGGTCCGGGAAGGCGGCAAGCGCGATCGCCGGCAGCAGCAGCGCAAGCGCGAGCGCGACCCGCCCGAGGTGCCGCCGGGGCGGGAGGGGTGGCTGCGGGTTGGTGGCGTCGGGTCGTACCGTCATGCCGGCAATGTAGCCCGGCGCGGCGCCGCTTGACACGGAAAACCCATGCTCGCCTCGGCTATGCACTGTTCCTATTGACTCTATAGAGTTTAAATTGTTTCTTGTGGCGTCGCCTCCAACCGGAGAATCCCGGATGCCCGCACGCCGCGCCCTCCTGCTCTCCGCCGCCCTCGCCCTTCCCGCCCCTCTCCGGGCCCAGCCCGCGCGGGAACTGCGGATCGGCTTCCAGAAGAGCGGTCCGCTGCTGGTCGCCAAGAACCGCCGCAGTTTCGAGGAACGCTTCGCCCCCCAGGGCATCGAGGTGAAGTGGGTCGAGTTCACCTTCGGCCCGCCGATGATGGAGGCGATGAACGTCGGCTCGATCGATTTCGGCACGGTGGGCAACACGCCGCCCGTCTTCGCCCAGGCCGCGCGAGCCCGCGTCGTCTACATCGCCGCCCAGCCCACCACCGGGGCGAACCAGGCGCTCCTGCTGCCCGAAGGCTCGACCCTGCAGAGCCTCGCCGACCTGCGCGGCAAGCGGCTCGCTTATGCGCGTGGCTCCTCGGCGCATGACCTGGCGATCACCGCGGTCGAGAGCGCCGGCGTCGCCTGGTCGGACATCCAGCGCGTGGAACTGCCGCCCGCCGATGCCGGCGCCGCCTTCGCCCGCGGCAACGTCGATGCCTGGAGCATCTGGGACCCCTTCTACGCCCTGACCGAGGTGCAGCGCGGCGTGCGCATCCTCGTCCGCGGCCAGCAGATCGGCCCGCAGAACTCGTTCTTCCTCGCCAACCGCGGCTTCGCGGACCAGCAGCCCGGGCTGCTGCGCGACGTGGTGGCGGAGCTCGCGCGCATCGGGGCCTGGTGCTCCGACAACCGTTCCCAGGTCGCGGCGATGCAGACCGCCGAGACCGGCATCCCGCTCGAGGCGATGCAGCGCGGCGTCGATCGCGGCGCCTTCGCCATCGTGCCGATGAACCCGGCCATCGTCGCCCAGCAGCAGGCCGTCGCCGACCGCTTCCATCGCCTCGGCCTGATCCCGCGCCCGATCCGGGTGCCGGAGATCGTCTGGACCCCGGCCGCCGTCTGATGGGAAGGACCTGCATGACCACGCCGCTTCGTCTCTTCTGGTTCCTGCCGACGAGCGGCGACGGCCGCCAGCTCGGCACGGCACGCGGGCATCGCCCGGCGGATTTTCGGCTGATGCGCGAGATCGCCATGGCTGCCGACCGCCTCGGCTTCGAGGGCGTGCTGCTGCCTACCGGCCCGCAATGCGAGGACGCCTGGATGATGGGCGCGGCGATCGCGCCCTGGACCGAGCGCCTGAAATTCCTGCTCGCGCTGCGTCCCGGCGTGCAGACCCCGGCGCAATGGGCACGCGAGAGCGCGACCCTCGACCGCATCACCGGCGGGCGGCTGCTGCTGAACATCGTCACCGGCGCCAATCCGAAGGGGCTTGCCGGCGACGGCATCTATCTCGACCACGCTGAGCGCTACGCGCAGACCGACGAGTTCCTCGAGATCTGGCGCCGCCACTTCACCGAGCCCGGGGAGGTAGATTTCGCGGGCCGCTACCTGTCCTGTCGCGGCGGCCGGCTGGTCCACCGCCCCGTGCAGGCCCCGCACCCGCCACTCTGGTTCGGCGGCTCCTCGGACGTCGCGATCGAGATCGCGGCGAGGCATGTCGACACCTACCTCACCTGGGGCGAGCCGCTGGAGCAGGTGGCCGGCAAGATCGCCCGGGTGCGCGCGGCCGCGGCGCGGCAGGGCCGGACGCTGCGCTTCGGCCTGCGCATCCACCTGATCGTGCGGGACACCGAAGCCGCGGCCTGGGCGGCCGCCGAGGCGATGATCGCCGAGCTCACCGACACCACCATCGAGGCGGCGCAGCGCCGCTTCCGCGAGGAGAGCGACAGCGTCGGCCAGCAGCGCATGGCCGCGCTGCACGGCGGCCGACGCGACGCGCTGGAGATTGCGCCGAACCTCTGGGCCGGAATCGGCCTGGTGCGGCCCGGCGCGGGCACGGCGCTGGTGGGCAGCCCGGCGACGGTGGCGGCGCGGCTGCGCGACTACCAGGCGCTCGGTATCGATACCGTCATCGCCTCCGGCTATCCGCATCTCGAGGAGGCCTGCACGGTGGCGGAGCTGCTGTTCCCGGCGCTCGGCCTCAGTGCCGCGCGCGCCGCGCCGACCGCGCGGGATTTCCTCGCGGTGCCGCAGCAGGTCGCCGCCGAATGAGCGCCGTCCCGCTTCGCCGCCTGCTCCCCTGGTCGCTGCCGCTGGCGCTCCTGGCGATCTGGCAGCTCGGCGCCTCGACCGGCTGGATCGCCGAGGAGGTACTGCCGGCGCCCACGGCGGTCATCGCCGCCTTCTGGGACCTCGCCCGCAGCGGCAAGCTGTGGGAGCACATCGCGGTCAGCGGCGCGCGGGCGCTGGTGGGCTTCGCCATCGGCGGCGGTCTCGGCCTGGTCTTCGGGATGCTGACCGGCCTCTCGCGGCTCGGCGAGCAGCTGCTCGACACCTCCGTGCAGATGATCCGCAACATCCCGCACCTGGCGCTGATACCGCTGGTGATCCTGTGGTTCGGGATCGAGGAGGAGGCGCGGGTCTTCCTGGTCGCCCTCGGCACCTTCTTCCCGATCTACGTCAACACCATGCACGGCGTGCGCAGCGTCGATCCGCAGCTGATGGAGATGGGACGCGCCTACGGCCTCTCCCGCGCCGCGCTGTTCCGCCGCGTCGTGCTGCCGGGCGCCCTGCCCTCGGTGCTCGTCGGGCTGCGCTACGCCCTCGGCATCATGTGGCTGACGCTGATCGTGGCGGAGACGATCGCGGCGAACAGCGGCATCGGCTACCTCGCGATGCATGCGCGCGAGTTCATGATGGTCGACGTCGTGGTGCTCTCCATCCTGGTCTACGCCGCGCTCGGCAAGCTCGCCGACAGCACGGCGCGCGCGCTGGAGCGGCGATGCCTGGCCTGGAACCCCGCCTACCGCAGCGCCTGACGCGGCGGCACCTCGCGCCCCCGCGACGCTTGACGCGGCAGCACATAGCCGGAGCCGAACGATGGACACCCATGTGATCGAGATGCCGCGCGCGCCGACCGTGACGGAGGCGCCGGCTGCCGGCGGCGTGGCGCTGCGGCTGCGCGGGCTGAGCCGCCGCTTCGGCGCCAACACGGTTCTGCGCGGCATCGACCTTGAGATCCCGGGCGGCGAGTTCGTCGCCATTGTCGGCCGGTCCGGCTGCGGCAAGTCCACCCTGCTCCGCCTCATCGCCGGGCTCGATACGCCGAGCGACGGCACCATCGCCCTGACCAACCCCGATGGCAGCGCAGCACCCGCCGACACGGCCCGGCTGATGTTCCAGGAGCCGCGGCTGTTGCCGTGGGAGAGCATCCTCTCCAACGTCGAGGTCGGTCTCGGCCGGGCGGGCACCTCTGCGGAGCGGCATGCCCTGGCGCGAGCCAAGCTCGCCCGGGTCGGGCTCGCCGGGCGGGATGCGGAATGGCCGGCGGTGCTGTCGGGCGGGCAGAAGCAGCGCGTGGCGCTGGCCCGGGCGCTGGTCGCGCGACCGCCGCTGCTCGCGCTCGACGAGCCGCTCGGCGCGCTCGACGCGCTGACGCGGATCGAGATGCAGGCGCTGATCGAGGAGGTGTGGCGGGAGGTCGGCTTCACCGCGATCCTTGTAACCCACGACGTCGGCGAGGCGGTGGCGCTGGCGGACCGGATCCTGCTGCTGGACCACGGCATCGTCGATCTCGACATCCGTGTCGCGGTGCCGCGGCCGCGGCGACGCGGCGACGCCGCCTTGGCGGCGATCGAGGGCCGCATCCTCGATCGCCTCTTCGGGCGCGCCTGAGCGACGGGCGGGAGGCGACGCATGTCGGGCGCCGGCATGGGCGATAGCGGGGTGGCGGCGGGTGCCGCCCGGCGCCGCGGCACGGCCTATCCGAACGACCTCCGCGGTGAGGTGCTGGCGGCCTGCGACGCCGGCCTCGGCGTGCGGGCGGTGGCGCGGCGGCTCGGCGTCAGCCCGTCCTATGTCGTGAAGGTGCGCAAGCGGCGCGACGCCACCGGGGAGACCGAGGCGCGCAGCCGGCTCGGGCGTCCCGCCCCGCGGCTGCTCGCGCACGAGGCGCTGCTGCGCGGGCTGCTGGAGGCGGCGCCGATCAAGACGCTCACGGCGCTGCGTGACACGCTGGCGGCACAGCACGGCATCCTCGCCTCGAAGACGACGATCTGGCGCGCGCTCCGGCGGCTCGGCCTGCGCGACGGCGGCTGACGGTCGCGCCGCCTGGCCCCCCCGAGGCGGCCGGCGGTCGCGCCCCCACTCCCCGCGGCGGCTGGCAGTCGCGCCCCCTATTCCGCGCGCAGGTTCACGGCCTGGATCACCTCCCGCCAGGTGCGGCGGTCCTCGGCGAGGCGGCGGGTGATGGCGGCGCGGTCCTCGAAGCGGGGCGTCAGCCCGCCCTCCGCCATGCGCCGCGTCAGCGTGGGATCCGTCATGGCGCGTTTTACGGCGGCCTCGATGCTGGCGGCCAGCTCCGGCGGGGTCGCCTTCGGCACGCAGAGCGCGAACCAGCCCACCACGTTGAAGCCCGGGATGAGGCGTGACATCGGCGGCACGTCCGGGAACAGCGGGAAGGGCTCGTCGTCCGAGATCGCCAGCAGGCGCAGCGCGCCGGCCTGCACCTGGCGCGTCAGGTCGGCCATGTTGGTGATCATGAAGTCGACGCGGCCGGCCAGGATGTCGAGGATCGCCGGCGTCGCGCCGCGATAGGGGATGTGGACCATGTCCGTCCCCGTCTTCTGCTTCAGCAACTCCCCCTGCAGGTGCTGCGCGCTGCCGACGCCGGCGCTGGCGAAGCTGACTTGGCCGGGCCGTGCCTTCGCTGCCGCCACCACGTCCTGCACGGACCGGTACGGGGAGTTGGCCGCGACGATGAAGCCGTAGGAGGAGAGCGCGACATTCGCCAGCGGCACCAGCTCCGTCCCCGGATCGACCGGGAAGGTGGAGCCGATGAGCTGCGGCGTGATGGACATCGTGCTCATCGGGCAGACGAACATCGTGCTGCCGTCCGCGGCGCTGCGTGCCGTCTCCGTCGCGGCGACGATCCCGTTTGCGCCCGTCTTGTTCTCGACCACGGCACGGACGCCGAGGATGGGGGAGATGCCCTCCGCCAGCAGCCGCGTGGCCATGTCGGAGGAGCCGCCGGCGGAAGCGCCGGACAGGATCCGCACCGTCCGTTCCTGCGCCGCGGCAGGGCAAAGCGGCAGCGCGGCCATGGCGGCCAGCATCAGGCGTCGGCGCATGTCCGTCTCCTCCCTTGGTTGGCAGCGATCCTCCCTGCCCCAAGCGCCGGGCGTCAAGCACGCGGACGGTTCACGCGCCGCCGGAAGCCGCGTAGCCTCGACGTCATCCCCCGCCCGGAGCGCCGCCGATGACCGCCACCCTGATCCGCAATGCCGCCTGGGCCGTGGTCTGGGACGCGGCGGCGCAGCGCCACGCCTATGCCAGGAACCGCGACATCCTGCTGCGCGACGGCAAGGTCGCCGCGATCACCGCGCATGCGGCCGAGACGCCGCCGCCTGCCGGCACGGAGGTGGTGGACGGGTCGAAGCTCCTCGTCCTGCCCGGCCTCGTGAACATCCACACCCACCCGACGACGGAGCCCGGCTATCGCGGCGTGCGCGAGGACCATGGCGTGCCGGAACAGCAGATGTCCGGCCTCTTCGAGCGCAGCCAGGCGATGAAGCTGGGCGAGGCCGGGCAGCGCGCCGCCATGCGCCTGGCCTATGCCGAACTCATGTCCGCCGGCGTGACCAGCGTGGTCGATCTTTCCGCCCCCTTCCCCGGCTGGATCGACACCATGGCCGAGAGCGGCATGCGGGTCTGGGCTGGGCCCGGCTTCGCCAGCGCGCGCTGGGGCATGTCGGCGCCGCAATCGGTGGAGTGGCTCTGGACCGATGGCGCCGGCCGGGCGGGCTTCGACCGCGCCATGGCGCTGATGGCCGAGGCCGAGGCCAACCCCTGCGGGCGGCTGGCGGGGATCGTCTTCCCGGCGCAGATCGACACGGTGGAACCCGAGCTGCTGCGCGATGCCCATGCCTATGCCGAGCAGACGGGCCGGCCCTTCACCACGCATATCGCCCAGGCCGTGGTGGAGGTGCGGGAGATGATCCGCCGCCACGGCGTCACGCCGATCCGCTGGGCCGCCGACCTCGGCATCCTCTCGCCGCGCGCGATCATGGGGCATGCGATCTTCGTCGACGAGCACCCCTCGATCGGCTGGCACACACGGGAGGATATCGCGCTTCTGTCCGCCCATGGGGCGACGGTGGCGCATTGCCCCTCCCCCTTCGCGCGCTATGGCGAGCACCTGAAGAATTTCGGCCGCTACGTCGCCTCCGGCGTGAACATGGGCATGGGGACGGATTGCGCGCCGCACAACCTGATCGAGGAGATGCGCCTGGCAGTGCTGCTGGCGCGCAACGCGGCGCGGGACCTGACGGCGGGCAGCGCGGCGATGGTCTTCCAGGCCGCGACGGCGGGCGGCGCCGATGCGCTGGGGCGGCCGGACCTCGGGCGCCTCGCGGAGGGGGCGGCGGCGGATTGCGTGCTGGTCGATCTCGGCCACCCGCTGATGAACCCGCCGCGCGACCCGCTTCGGAGCCTGGTCTGGCACGCCGCCGACCGCGCCGTGCGCCGCGTGATCTGCGGCGGGGAGACGATCCTGCAGGACGGCAAGCCGACGAAGCTCAACGTCGCCGACGCCGCGGGCGAACTGGCCGAGGCGCAGGCGCGGATGCTGCGCGACGCCAAGCTTAATGACTATCGCGGGCGGGACGGCGACGCGATCGCGCCGCTGTCCTTTCCCGTGTTGGGCTAATGCCAGCGGCCCGGCTTCTTGACCGGGCCGAGGCGCCGAACGGCGCCCGCCGCGAGTGCGGCGAAGCCAAGCGCGCGGATGCGCGCGCCCGGCGTCGGTGGGGGCCCTGAACCTGTCAACGTCCAGGGCCATCTGAATGAGTCACACCCGGCGGATGTTCCACATGAACGCCGCCCCACCCTCGACCATCCCGGTCAGCGACCGCCGATAGGCGGTGCGGATCTGGAACTGGCCGCAGGGGATGTAGGGCACTGTCTCGAAGGCGCGGGCCTGGATGGCGTCGGCGACCTCGGCGCGGGCGGCGGGGTTGGCGGCGGTGATCCAGTTGGCGGTCAGCGCCTCGATCTGCTCGTCCGCGAACCAGCCGGCCCAGCCACGCGCGCCGAGGCCGCGGATCGGGAAATGCTCGACCGGCGTGCCGATGACCGAGGACGGCGCCCAGGTGTGGAAGATCGACCAGCCGCCCTTGTCGGTCGGCTCTCGGCTGGCGCGGCGGGCGACCAGCGTGGCCCAGTCCATGGCGGCGAAGTCGACATTCATGCCGAGGCGCTTCAGCAGGTCCGCCGTGACCTCGCCCATCGGGTGGATGGTGGGCACGTCGGCGGGGCTGATCACCACGACCTTGGTGCCGTCGTAGCCGGCGGCGCGCAGCGCGGCGCGGGCTGCCGCGAGATCCCCTGGCATCTGCCGCGTCCCCGTATCCGCGCCATGCGGCGTGCCGCAGGGAAACATGGACCGGCAGTCGATGGAGGAGTTGGGGTCGCCGCCGGTCAGCGCCTGCATGTAGTCCCGCTGGCTGACCGCCATCAGCACGGCGCGGCGGATCGCCTGGTTGTTGAACGGCGCCTGCAGGTGGTTGAAGCGCAGGATGCCGTTGAAGCCGGAGGGGTTGGCGTTGCCGATGCGAATGTCGGGGTGCCGGCGCAGCTGCGGCACCAGGTCGGGCTGCACCTGCTCGTACCAGTCGATCTGTCCCGATCTCAGGGCAGCGGCGGCGGTCGCCTGTTCCGGCAGGGCCTGCCACTCGAGTCGCTCGAAATGCGCGACCTTGCCGCCCGAGGTCCAGTCCGGCGCTCCGGGTGCAGGGATATAGTCCCGGTTGCGGACATAGACGGCCATCTGGCCGGGAACGAACTCCTCCTTCACGAAGCGATAGGGGCCGCTGCCGGTCGCGTCGGTGACCTGGGTGAAGGGATCGGTGCGGGCGACGTGCTCCGGGATGATGAAGGGGACGGAGGCGCTGCCGCGAGCGATCGCTTCCAGGAAGATCGGGATGGGCTGGGTCAGCCTGATGCGCAGGGTGCGGTCGTTTGCCACGCCCCAGTCGTCGACGAAGCGCGCCACCGTCTGGCCGAAGGTCTCGCGCCCGGCCCAACGCTTCAGGCTCTGGATCGCGTCCTGGGCGCGGACGGGTTCGCCGTTGTGGAACTTCAGCCCCTCGCGCAGCGTGATGACATAGGTGCGGCCGTCATCCTCCACGACATGGCCGGCGGCCATCTGCGGCGTGATGCGACGATCGGCGGTGAAGCCGAACAGCGTGTCATAGGCGGCATAGCCATGGTTGGTGGTGACGAGCGAGGTGTTGAAGACGGTGTCGACGGAGGCCAGCGCGGTCAGCGGCGCGACGCGCAGCGTCCGTTCGCGAGCCGACTGGGCATGGACGGCGGCTGGGCGGAGGGCGGAGGCGGCGCCCAGGCCGGCCGCGGCACGCAGGACTCCCCGTCGGTTCATGGACATCGCGTTCCTCCCTCGGCGTCTCGTGCGCCGCCGAAAGGATGAGACGAAGCGGCTTCGCGCTTCAAGCCTCAAGAACCGGACGGGATGCCCCTACCCCGCGCGCCGGATCCCCCAGAAGATCGCGAAGCCCTTCACCCGATCCGCGAGGTTCCGCTTCAGCGCTGTCATCGAGTAGTAGGCGCCGGTCGGGATGTAGGGCAGGGTCTCCATCCCCACGACCTGCAGCTCCCGCGCGATGGCCTGCTGCGCGGCGAGGTCCGGCGCGTCGAGCCATTGCGCACGCAACGCCTCGATCCGCGGCACGTCGGGCCAGCCCGGCGCGGCATTGGCGCCATCGGACCGAAGCTGCGTGTGGGTGACCGGATTGACGAAATCCATCCCCGAACTGGCGAAGCAGGCGATCGACCACCCGCCCTGGTCCAGCGGCCCGCGGTTCATCCGCCGCTGCGCGACCGTACCCCAGTCCGTCAGCACGACATCGAGGTTCAGCCCGAGCCGCCGGCAGAGATCGACCGCCACCTGAGCCTGCGCGGTGGTGGAGACGATGTCCGTCGTGCCGATCAGCCGCACCGGCTGGTTGTCGTAGCCCGCCTCCTTCAGCGCCTGTTTGGCGCGCTCGATGCTGCGCGGGCCTTTCAGCGGTGCGAGCCCGGCATCGGAGGCGAGCGGCGTGTTCGGCGTGAAGAAGCCCACCCCCGTCTCGAATTTCTTCGGGTCCGGTCCGACGATCGCCGTCATGAAGTCCTCCTGGCTGATCGCGTGGAGGAAGGCGCGGCGGATCGCCGGATTGTCGAAGGGCGGCTGGCGGTGGTTGAAGCGGAACTGGCCCGGCAGCGGCAGCGGGTCGATCGCCTCCACCACCAGGCCACGCTGGCGACCCAGCAGGGTCTGGATCTCGGGCGGCATCTGCTCGAGCCAGTCGATCTCGCCCGAGATCAGCGCGTTCGCGGCGGTCGAGGCATCCGGGATGACGTGCCACTCGACCCGATCGAAATGCGCGATCTTGGGGCCGGCCGTGAGGCCCGCGCCGCCCGCGGGCGTCGGGCTGTAGCCCGCGAAGCGCTCGTAGGTGACGCGCGCACCCTGGCGGAATTCGCCGGGCAGGAAGCGATAGGGGCCACTGCCCACGGCTTCGCGGATCTGCTGGAAGGGATCGGTGCGCGCCAGGCGCTCCGGCATCATGTAGGGCGCCGGGTTCGAGGGGACGCCGAGGGCCGCGATCAGCAGCGGGAAGGGCCGCTTCAGCCGGAAGCGGAAGCGCCGGTCGTCGAGCACCACGATCTCGTCCGTCCGCGCCGCCAGCGCCTGGCCCATCGGGCTGCGCCGCCACCAGCGCTGGATGGAGGCGACGCAGTCCTGCGCGCGGACCTTTTCGCCATCATGGAAGGTCAGGCCGTCGCGGAGCGTGATGGTGCAGGTGCGGCCCTCATCCTCGAAGAGGTGGCCCTCGGCCATCTGCGGATGCGGCTGGAATTGCGCATCGGTGCCGTAGAGCGTGTCCCAGACCATGTAGCCATGGTTGCGGATCACGTTGGAGGAGATGGCGACGGGGTCGAGCCCGCCGAGATCGGTCTGCGGGGTGAAACGGAGAACGCGGGCAGAGGGGGCTTGCGCCAGGGCGGGCGAAGCGACGCCGGCGGCGGCGGCGAGGAGAAGGCGGCGGGGGATCATGCGGTCGGGGCTCCCGGCGGGGTTGCCGACATGATGGAAGCCCCGGCGCGCGGGTGCTAGGGTCGCGGCATGTCGCTCGCCCTGCAGATGGACCCGGGGCCGTGGATGACGGCCGAGCAGTTCGCGGCCTGGCCCGGCGACGGAACCGGGCGTCGCTACCAACTGATCGACGGCGACCTCGTGGCGATGGCCCCGCCGGGTCCGCGGCATGCGAAGTTGGTCTCGCGGCTGGACCGGCTGCTCGGCAGCCACCTCGCGCAGCACCGCCCGGGCTGCGAGCCAGCCGCGGGGGCGGGCGTCCAGCCCCGCGCGGATGCGATGCGCAACGTGCGTATTCCGGACCTCGTCGTTACCTGCGGTCCCGACGAGGGCGCCCTGATCGATGCCCCCGTGGTGATCGTCGAGGTGCTCTCACCGTCGAATGCGCGGGAGACGCGGGAGGCGGTCCGCGCCTGCCTCTCCATCCCGAGCCTCGGCGAGGTGCTGGTCCTGTCGTCCGAAGCCGTCGTTGCCGAAGTGCTGACACGCGACGAAACGGGAGCCTGGCCGCGGGAGCCGCAGCGCTTCGGCCCCGGCGACACGCTCCGCCTCGACAGCCTCGGCTTCGCCTGCGCGATGGATGCGCTCTACGCCGGGCTCCTGCCGGCGTAGAGCCCGATCGCCTCACCCCCGC
>JAIYAI010000106.1 GCA_027489135.1 Acetobacteraceae bacterium | reverse complement strand
GCGGCACGCTGTTCCTGGACGAGATCGGCGAGATGCCGCTCTCGCTGCAGCCCAAGCTGCTGCGGTTCCTGCAGGACCAGGTGGTGGAGCGGATCGGCGGGCGCGCGCAGATCAAGGTCGATGTGCGCGTTGTCTCGGCGACCAACCAGCCGCTCGAGGAGCAGGCCGAGACGGGCCAGTTCCGCGGCGACCTGCTGCATCGGCTGAACGGCGTGCCGGTGCGCATCCCGCCGCTGCGCGAGCGCGAGGGCGACGCGCTGCTGCTGGCGCGCTGGTTCCTGGCGCGCTTCGGGCGGGAGTTCGGCCGCAAGATCCGTGGCTTCGACGAGGCCGCCTCGGTCGCCATCGCGGCGCATCGCTGGCCCGGCAACGTGCGGGAACTGGAGAACCGGGTCCGCCGGGCGACGCTGATGTCCGACGGTCCGCTGATCGGCGCTGACGACATGGAACTCGCGGTCCCCGCGAGCGAGGTCGCGCCGAGCCGCGTCGACCGCGCCCTCGCGGCCGGCGGTGAGGAGGACCTGACGCTCCGCACGGCGCGGGCGCGGGCCGAGCGCGAGGCGATCGAGCGGGCGCTGGCGCGCAGCCAGGGCAGCCTCTCGGCCGCGGCGCGGGTGCTGGCGATCAGCCGGCCAACCCTCTACGGGCTGCTCGAGACGCATGGGCTCTCCGCGCCCCGTCAATCCGCCGGACCCGCCGACGCCGACTGATCACTGGATCGTGCCGGCAGGTCCGCAACCCAGGCGCGATATCGGTTCTTTTTTTGCGCAAAGTCTGCTAATTGCGTTCGCGTCTTCGCCCCGGTCCGCTCTCTGGAGGAGCTTCATGCCTGTGACCCTGACGGCGCCCAGCATGGGCAGGCGGACCCACCGGTCCCGGCCGTTGCGCCTGGCGGCCGGGGTGGCTGCCACGGTGCTGCTCGGCCCGGCGTTGTCCGGCATGGCGCTGTTCGGCCTGGCGTTGTCCGGCCCGGGGCAGGCGCTGGCGCAGGGGACGGCACCGCCGACCGAGCAGATCTCCCGCTCGGCGCAGTCGAGCCTCGACAAGGCCCGCGCCGCCATGGCGCGGGGCGACCTGCGCACCGCGCAGATCGAATTCCGCAACGCCGTGCGCAACGATCCGAATTCCGGGATGCTGCGCTACCTGCTGGCGCAGCTGAGCCTCGACATCGGCGATGTCGACACCGCCGACAAGGAGGCGCGGGCGGCCGTCGACCGGGGCTACCAGCCCGCGGCCTCCACCGCGCTGTTGCTGCGCACCTATCTGATGCGGGGTCGCCATCGCGACCTGCTGCGCGAGTTCCGCCTGCCGACCGAGCCCAATACGCCGCCCGGCCTGGCCGCCCAGGTGGGTACCGCCCGGGTCAGCGCCAGCATCGCCGGCAACGACATCGAGGGCGCGAAGCTCGAGCTCGCCGCCCTGCGCCGCGTCGCGCCCGAGGCGCCGGAGACCTTCCTGGCGGAGGCCGCGATCGCGGTGGCCGAGAACCGACGCGACGACCTCGCGGCCGCGGTGGACCGTGCGCTGGCCATCGATCCCGACCATCCGGACGCGCTGCTGCGCAAGGCTGCGCTGCAGCTCGACCGCAACGACCGCGCCGGGGCGATGACGACGCTGGCTCGGCTGATCGCGCGCAACCCGAACATGCTGCAGGCGCGGCTGATCCGCGCCGATGCGTATCTGCGCGGCGGCGACGAGGCGAAGTCGCGCGAGGACGTGGAGGCGGCGCTGCGCAGCTCCCCTGGCAGCGTGCCCGCGCTGTTCCAGAAGGCGGTGCTGCAGGTCCGCGCGCAGGATTTCCGCGGTGCCGACGAGACGCTGACCAGGCTCGCCGGCGTGCTGCCGAACATTCCCGACGGCCTGCTGCTGCAGGCGACGGTCAAGCGCGCGCTGAACCAGACCGAGCAGGCGCTTGACGCGGCGCAGCGCTACGTCGCGCGCCGGCCCGAGGATCCGCGCGGTGCGAAGCTGCTCGCGGCGATGGAGCTCGAACGGCGGGCGCCCGCGGCGGCCGCCGGGGTCCTGGAGCGCCTGGTGCAGCGCGGCAACGCCGACGCCGAGACCTACGAGATCCTCAGCCGCGCCCTGCTTGCCTCCGGCCGTCCGCGCGAGGCGGCGGAGATGACGGAGAAGCTGCTGGAGCTGGTGCCCAACAACGTGGGCTACCTGACGCGGCTGGCCGCGGCGCGGCTCGCCGCCGGCGACAGCGCGGCGACGCTGCGGGCGGCGGAGGAAGCCCTGAAGCTGCAGGCCGACGCCGTGGCGGCCCGCGAGCTGCTGGTGGTCGCCGCGCTGGCCCGCGGCGAGCTGGAGACGGCCGAGGTCGAGCTTGCCAAGCTGCCCGAGGAACAGCGCCGCAGCGAGATGCTGGGCGTGGCGCAGGCGACGATGCGCATCGGCCGGCTCGACCTCGCCGGCGGCAAGGCGATGTTCGAGGACGTGCTGAAGCGCTACCCGCAGAGCACGGGCGCGCGTCTCGGCCTGGCGCGCATGGCGTCGCGCGCCGGCGACGCCGAGGAGGCCCAACGCCTGTGGACCGAGGCGCTCAAGACCGATCCCAACAATGCCGAGGCGCTCGGCGCGCTGGCGCTGATCACGCTGGGGGGCGGACCGCGCGGCGCCGTCGCCCGGGCGACGCTCGAGCAGATCCAGAAGGCCCAGCCGACCGCGGTGACCCCGGCGATCACGCTGGCCAATGTCCTGATCCGGCTGGGCGAGGCCGAAGCGGCGCTGAAGCTGCTCGAGTCCGAGACGCTGCGCGAGGGACCGCTGTCGCGCGGCGCGGCGCTGCATCTGCTGCGCGCCGAGGCGAATGCCACGCTCCGCCGCTGGCCGGAAGCCGAGGCGGCGGCGCGCACCGCCTTCGCGGACGATCCCGAGAGCACCGTCACCCGCCGCACCCTGGCCCTGGCCATGCTGCGCAACGGCGATGCCCGTGCGGCGGAGGAGCTGCTCCAGCTCGGCCTGCGTCGCCGCGCCGGCGATGCGGACCTGCAGACCATGCTGGTCAGCGTCATCGCGCAGTCCCGGGGCCTGGACGCCGCGCTGGCGCAGGCGGATCTCCTGACCAAGGTCCCCGATGCGATGCCGGCCGCGGCCGTCCTGCGTGGCGACCTCCTGCTCGCCGCCCGGCGCCCGGCCGATGCCGCGAAGGCCTTCGCGGCGGCCTATGCGGAAAATCCCTCCGCGGTGCTGGCACAGCGCGCGGCGCTGTCCTGGCAGGAGGTCGGCGACACGGCGATGGCGACCTCCATCCTCGAGGCCTGGCTGCGGCGCCAGCCCCGGGACACCGCCTCGCTGAGCCTGCTGGCGCAGATCGACCTCGCCGCCGGGCGGCGCGATTCGGCGACGCAGAGGCTGGCGACGGTCGTCGAGCTGGCGCCGACCGATGCGGTGGCGCTGAACAACCTCGCCTGGGCGCTGGCGCAGCAGGGATCCCGGCAGGACCTGGCGCGCGCCCGCACCCTGGCCGAGCGCGCCTATTTCCTGTTTCCCACCGCGGAATCGGCCGACACCCTCGGCTGGGTCCTGGTCAAGAGCGGCGAGGCGGCGCGCGGCCTGCCGCTGCTGCGCGAGGCCGTCGCGGCGAAGCGCGTGGCGTCCCAGGCGGGACAGGGCGATGAGGCGTTGCGGGACCCCGGGATGTCGTACCGCCTGGCGGTCGCGCTGGACGCGACCGGCGACAAGGCCGGCGCGATCGCCCTGCTCGAACCGATCCTCGCCGGCGATCGCCGCTTCCCCGACCGGGCCGAGGCCGAGAAGCTGCTGACGACACTGAAGTCGCGGCGCTGAGGCGCGCGCCGGATGCGTGACCTCGTCGTTGCCGCGCTGCTGCTCGGCTGCCTGGCAATGGCGGTGTACCGGCCCTTCGCCGGGGTCATGCTGTGGTCGTGGATCTCCTTCATGAACCTCCACAGGCTGACCTGGGGGTTCGCGGCCGACCTGCCCTGGGCGATGCTCACCTTCATCGCCACCGCGCTGGGCTGCCTCCTGCAGCGCGAGCCCAAGCGGATCGCGACGGATGGGGTCTCCGTGCTGCTGATGGCGTTCCTCGTGGGCGTCACCTTCACGTCGCTGGTCGCCGTCGCCCCGGCCGCCGTGGTCTGGGACCAGTGGGACCGCACGCTCAAGGTCGTCGTGATGCTCGTGCTCACGGCATCGATGCTGGACGACCGGCTGCGCATCCACGCGCTGGTCTGGCTGATGGTCGTGGCCGTCGGCTATTTCGGCGTCCGCGGCGGCGTCTTCACGCTGATCACCGGCGGCGGCTTCATCGTCATGGGCCCGCCGAACACCATGATCATGGACCGCAACCACCTGGCCGTCGCGTTGCTGGTGGTGCTGCCGCTGATGAACTACCTGCGGCAGCATTCGGCGCACCGCCCCGTGCGGATCGGCCTCGCCGCCGCGATGCTGCTGACGCTGTTCTCGGCGATCGGGACGCAGTCCCGCGGGGCGCTGGTCGCGCTGGTGGCGACCGCCGGCCTGTTCTGGCTGCGCAGCCGCGGCAAGCTCGTCTCCGGCATGGCCGTGGTGGTGGCGGTCGCCGGCGTCCTCGCCTTCATGCCGGATTCCTGGGTGCAGCGCATGGAGAGCATGCGCAACTACGAGGACGATGGCTCGGCCGTCGGTCGCCTGACCATCTGGCGGGCCGCCATCCTGCTCGCGCTGTCACGGCCTTTCACCGGCGGCGGCTTCCGCGCGGTCTACAACCAGGACATCGTCAACACCGTCGCGCCCGACGTGAAGGCACGGGCGTCGCACAGCATCTGGCTGGAGGTGCTGTCGGACCACGGCTTCCTGGTCTTCGGCATCTGGGTGGGCATCGTCGTCGTCGCGGTGTTCTACACCATGCGCATCACGCGCGTGGCGGACAACCGGCCCGACCTGCGCTGGGCCGCCGATCTCGCGCGCATGTCGCAGGCGTCGATGGTCGCCTTCCTGGTCGGCGGCAGCTTCCTGTCCCTCTCCTACTGGGACTACTTCTGGACGCTCTGCGTCGTGATCGCGGCGACGCATCGCGTCGTCATGCAGACGGTGAAGGTCCCGCGCGTCGCGGCGGCGGGGGCCCCGCCGCCGCTCGCCGCGTGGCGTGCCGGGGAGGCGCGCCGGTGAGGCCTGGCGGATCGGTGCAGGGGGCAGGGGCGGAAACGTGCAGACAGTCTTCTTCATCATCATGCTCATCGGCGTCTGCTGGCTCCTGGTCTGGTCGATCCTTCCCCGACCCTGGCAGGGCGGCGGCTGGTGGCCCTTCGACATGTCCGAGCCCGACGCCGCCCCGCCTTCCGCCACCGCGCAGGACGTCCGGCGCGGCCGTGACACCGTCCCCGCCCGCAGCGCACGAATCGCCGGATCCGCTTCCGGCACCGGGCGAGCGACCGGCGGCACGGCCGGTGCCGCCGCTCCAGCCACCCGCCAGCGGGCCGACGCCGCGGCTCCAGCCACCCGCCAGCGGGCCGACGCCGCGGGTGCAGCCGGACGCCAACGGGCCGACGCCGGCCGGGGACGGGACGAGCCGCGGCCTTCGCCTGCTGACCGTGAGCAGCCTCTACCCAAATCCGGCCCAGCCCAGCCATGGCGTCTTCGTCGAGACACGTCTCCGCCACCTGGTCGCCGGCGCTGAGGTCGCGGCGACCGTCGTCGCCCCGGTGCCCTGGTGGCCCGGCCGCACGCCGCCGCGCGCCGCGGTTCCGGCCGAGGAGGTCCGGCACGGCCTGCGCGTGCTGCATCCGCGCTTCGTCGCGCCGCCCGGCCTCGGGATGTACACGAACCCCTTCGCCCTCGAACGCGCGGCGCGCGGCGCCATCCGGCGCCTGCTCGCCGAGGGCCACCGCTTCGACGCGATCGATGCCCATTACCTCTACCCCGATGGCGCCGCCGCCGTGCGCCTCGGCGCCCGCTTCGGGCTACCGGTGGTGATCACCGCACGCGGGTCGGACACCAGCCAACTTCCGGACTACGCCATCCCGCGGCGGCTGATCTGCGACGCCATCGCCCGCGCCGATGCGCTGGTCGCAGTCAGCGCCGGGCTCCGGTCCGGCCTCCTCGCGCTCGGCGCGCCGGAGGCGAAGGTGACCGTGCTGCGCAACGGCGTGGATCTCGGCCTGTTCCGCCCGCCGGCCGACCGCCGTGCGGCGCGGGCGGCGCTCGGCCTCGGGGACGGGCCGGTGCTGCTCTCGGTCGGTCACCTGATCCCCCGCAAGGGCCATCACCTCACCATCGCGGCGCTCACGGCACTGCCCGGGCACCGACTGCTGATCGCCGGCGAGGGCCCGGAGCGCGCGGCGCTGCTCGCGCTGGCCGAACGGCTCGGCGTCGCCGACCGCCTGCGCCTGCTCGGCCCGCAGCCGCAGGCAGGGCTGCCGGCGCTCTACGGTGCGGCCGACGTCATGGTGCTGGCCTCGTCGCGCGAGGGCTGGGCGAACGTGCTGCTGGAGTCCATGGCCTGCGGAACCCCGGTGGTAACGACCCCGGCCTGGGGCGCACGGGAGGCGGTCGCGGCGCCCGAGGCCGGCCTGGTGCTGGAAGAGGGATCCGCCGCGGCGATCGCCGAGGGGGTGCGCCACGTGCTCGCCGCAGGCCCCGACGCCGCGGCGACCCGCCGCTACGCCGAACAATTCAGCTGGCAGGCGACCACCGAGGGCCAGCAGGCACTGTTCCGGGCGGTCCTCGCCGCGCGGGCTGGGTGAGGGAAACGATGCGGAACGATCCACTGACTGCTGGCTGTCGTCCCGCCGCGCCGGCCCTGCGGCGGCGCACGCTGCTGCTGGGCGCGACGGCCCTCGCCGGCTGCACGGGGCTGCCGCAGGGTGGCGGCCCGGCGCAGGCGGCCGGCGCGTCCGGCGTCGCGGCGGTGGCGCCGGATGCCGGCAGTCCGCCGGGCAACGTCACGCTGCCCCTGGCGCTGCCCTGCGCCAGCCAGCCTGGCGACATCGTCGGGCTGCTGCTGGAGGGCGCGGGCTCCCCGGCCGGCACCATCATGGTCTTCGGCCATGCCTTCCGGCCCGGTGACCTCCCGCGTGGCGCCGGCCTGCGTGCGCGCCTGGCCGAATCCGGGCGGCCGCTGCGGTGCCAGACGGATGTGACGACGCGCCATGGCGATGGGTCCGCCCGCTACGCCGTGGTTGCGGTCGAGGTGCCGGTGGCGCTGCCGCAGGGCG
>JAIYAI010000779.1 GCA_027489135.1 Acetobacteraceae bacterium | reverse complement strand
CGCCGCCGATGAGGGTATCGTTGTTGCCGCCGCCGAACAGCAGGTCGGTGCCGCCCTTGCCGAGCAGCAGGTCGTTGCCGACCTGGCCGAACAGCAGGTCATCGCCGGATCCGCCGGTCAGGCTGTCGTTGCCCGAACCGCCGAACAGGTTGGCCCGTGGCATGGCGCCGTTGGACTCGTTCACGGTGATGGCGTCGTTGCCGGCCTTGCCGAAGACCTGGACCTGCGCCGTGTTGGCGATGCTGGGCGTGCCGCCGAGGACCGGAACGGCGCCGCCATTCACCAGGATCTGTCCGCCCGCATTGCGGCTGATGTCGATCAGGTTGTCGAGCGCGTCGCCGAAGCCGGTGAGCACGCCTGCCTGGAAGATGCTTCTGATTGCCATGACTGTCTCTCCTCTTGCCGATGATGTGCCGTCGAACGCCGGGCACCATGCCCGTCGTGGATTGCAGGGTGATGCCGCCGCGCCGCGTACTCGGTTTCACGTATTGCGCCTGTGTCGGGTCCGCGGTTGGGCGAGGGTGGCGGCCGCGCTGGCGGCGGGGCGGTGGCGGAACCCCATGGGGATCACCGGACGCTCCGTCGCTGCGTGGTGGCTTGAGGGAACCACAGGGCGCGGCCACGCCCTGTTCCCGCGGGAACCCGGGCGGGCGATGATCTGTCACGGCTGCGTGAGCCCCTGCGCGCCGCGTCCTGTCATGGCGCACGGGATCACCGCTCCCGTCCGCAGCCTCCGCAGGCGCGGAGGATTCGCGCGTCGGCGGTTCCGCTCAGGCGGCGCGCGTCATGCGGTGACGGTGGCGCCCGGGCCCATGGCGCTCGCCACGCCCATTGGCCGGGCCACTGCCCGCATCGGGGTCGAAGCCGTCAGGCCTCTGCCCGCACCGGCGGTCGAAGCCGTCAGGCCACTGCCCGCACCGGCGGCCGCATCATCCAGTTCGCCAGGGACGCCACCAGCCCGACGCCGATCATCACGGGCCAGAAGCTGTCGTAGTTGCCCGCGGTCTCCAGAAGCACCGCACCGGCTCCGGCGCCGAGGAAGCCGCCCACCTGGTGCGACAGGAAGCACACGCCGTAGAGCGCGCCGAGGTCGCGCACGCCGAAGCGCTGCGCGATCGCTGCCGAGGTGAGGGGGATGGTGCCGAGCCAGACGAAGCCCATGACCGCGGCGAAGACCAGCGTCCCGGTCTCGGTCGGCGGCACCGCGGCGAAGACGCCGATCGCGACGGTGCGCACCATGTAGATCGCGCCCAGAGCCAGTTCCGGCCGGACGTAGTTGCTCGCCTTGCCGCAGAGCCATGAGCCCGGGATGTTGAACAGCCCGACCGTCAGCAGCGCCGCCGCCCCCAGCCCCGCCGGCAGGCCGCAAAGCGTCAGGTGGGAGGGCAGGTGCATGGTCAGGAAGGCAAGCTGGAAGCCGCAGGCGAAGAAGCCGAGGGTCAGCAGCGCGTAGTCGCGGTCCGCCAGCGCCTGCCGCGCCAGGGCCGGCAACCCGGCGAGGCCCGCGCCGGCCGGCTGCCCCGTGCTGGTCGGGCCGCGCCACTCGACGCTGCGGCCGATCGGCACCACCAGCAGGATCACGGCGGCGAAGAGCCCGAGCGTCGCCAGCGCGCCGACGCCGCCGATCAGCCCCTGCGCCAGCGGCACCAGCGCTGCCTGGCCGAGCGACCCGCCGGCGCTGGCGAGTCCGATCATCTCGCCGCGCTTCTCGGGCGAGGCCGCGCGCCCGACCGCTGCCAGCGCCGCGCCGGTGCCGGCGCAGGCGACGCCAAGACCGGTGCCGACGCCGATCCCCAGCATGACGGTCAGCGGATGCGGCCAGAGCGCGGGCAGGGCGAGGCCGATCGCCATCAGCACGCCGCCCGTCGCCATCACCTTGCCGGCGCCGCCCTTGTCGCCGATGGCGCCGGCGACGGGCTGCGCCAGGCCCCAAACCAGGTTGTGCAAGGCGACCGCGGCGCCGAGCCAGACCGGCGAGAGCCCGGCCTCGGCCGTCAGCGGCAGCAGGAAGAGCCCGAAGGTCTGGCGGATGCCAAGGGCGAGGCTGATGGAGGCCGCCGCGGCGGCGACCACCACCCAGAGCCTGGTATTGTCGTGGGCGCGCATGCCGTCATGAGGAGCGCGGCGCGCTGCGGCGCACAAGGCGCCGCCGCGCCATGACGGTCATGCGCCGGGCGGATGGCTGGCGGTCAGCCCCGCCTCGCCGGAATGACCGACGCCTCAGTAGGCCCGGACATAGGCCGGCAGCGGCGTCAGGCCGCGCACCGCCGCGCGCGGCGCGGCCGGGGTGGGTTTGCGGCTGGCGGCCTCCTCGGCGACGCGGTCGATCTCGGTCCGGGTCAGGCCGATATCGCGGAGCATGCCCTCGGGCAGGGCCTCCAGCGCCAGGGCGGTACGGCGACGCGTGTTCCAGGCGTGGAACCGGGCCAGCAGCGCGCCTGGCAGGGCGAGGGCCTGGCCGAGGCGGAGCGCGGCGAGGAAGCGGCCGCGGGCCTGCTCCGTCTCGAGGCTGCCATTGGCAGGGAAAAGGGTGAAAAGGTCGGCCTTGGTCATCGGCGCGGACATGGGTAGCTTTCCTGGGTGCCGACCCGGGCGCAGTCCGGGGTTCGGGCGGCGCGGGACCGTGTCGGCCACCGGGACGGGGTCTGATCGCGCCCGCGCTTCGCAGTTGCGAGATAAACATGCGGGCAGTTCTCTTCCCGTGTGAAGGTTGCGGCGCCGTCATGCGTCTGGAGCATGCGATCCTGTGGATGTGTGCAGAAATATTGACTCTTTCTTGAGGACATCGTGACCCACCCCGAACGCCTCGCCGCTCTCCGCGCCGAACTCGCCCGTGCCGGCGTCGACGGCTTCCTCATCCCCCGCGCCGACGAGCATCTCGGCGAATACGTCCCGCCCTCGGGCGAGCGCCTGTCCTGGCTGACCGGCTTCACCGGCAGCGCGGGCCTCGCGATCGTGCTGGCGGATCGGGCCTGCGTCTTCACCGATGGCCGCTACACCACCCAGGTGGCGCAGCAGACCGACCCCGCCCTCTGGGAACGCCGCCACGTCACGGAGGCACCGCCCGCGCCCTGGCTCCTCGAGCACGCCAAGGGAAAGCGCATCGGCTACGACCCCTGGCTGCACCCCGAGGCGGCACTGGCCCGGCTGGAGGAGGCGGGGGTGGAACTCGTGCCCCTGCCGGCTAATCCGCTCGACGCGATCTGGGCGGATCGGCCCGCGCCGCCCGCCGCTGCCACCATGGTCCATCCGGCGCAGTACGCCGGGCGGAGCGCCGCCGAGAAGCGCGCCGCCGCGGCCGAGGCGCTGCGCGCCGCCGGCCAGGATGCCGCGGTGCTGGCGGATGCGCATTCCATCGCCTGGCTGCTGAACATCCGCGGCGGCGACCTCGCGCATACGCCCCTCGTGCTCGGCTTCGGCCTGCTGCGCGCCGATGCCAGCGCCGACCTCTATGTGGATCCGGGCAAGATCGACGCCACGGTCGCGGCGCATCTCGGCAACGATGTCGCGGTGCAGCCCCGGACCGCCCTGCCGCATGCGCTGGCCGCCCTCCGTGGCAAGCGGGTGCGCGTGGATGCCGAGGCGACGCCGGCCTGGTTCGCCCAGGCGCTGCGCAGCGCCGGCGCCGAGGTCGAGGCCGGCGAGGATCCCTGCCGCCTGCCGCGCGCCTGCAAGAACGCGGTGGAGCAGGAGGGCGCGCGCGCCGCGCATCGCCGCGATGCCGTCGCCATGGCGCGCTTCCTGGCCTGGTTCGCCGACGCCGCGCCGCAGGGCGGGCTGACGGAGGTGGGGGCCGCCGAGCAGCTGCTCGCCTTCCGCCGCGCGGTGCCGCTCTTCGCCGCGGAAAGCTTTCCCGCCATCAGTGGCGCCGGGGAGAACGGCGCCATCATCCACTACCGCGCGACGGCCGAGAGCGACCGGCCGATCCGCGCGAACGAGTGCTACCTGATCGACAGCGGCGGACAGTACCGCGACGGCACCACCGACATCACCCGCACCCTCTGGACCGGGCCCGGCCCGGCGCCGCGCGACCTCGCCGCGCGCTATACCCGTGTGCTGAAGGGGCATGTGGCGCTGTCCACGCTGCGCTTCCCGCAGGGCGTCGCCGGACCCTATCTCGACAGCTTCGCGCGCCGCGCGCTGTGGGAGGCGGGGCTCGACTACGACCACGGCACGGGCCATGGCGTGGGCAGCTTCCTCTCGGTGCATGAGGGGCCGGCGGCCTTCAGCCGGGCGGCGAAGCCGGTGCCGCTGGCACCGGGCATGATCCTGTCCAACGAGCCCGGCTACTACCTGCCCGGCCACTACGGCATCCGCATCGAGAACCTGCTGCTGGTGCGCGAGGCGCCGTCGCTGCCGGACCAGGCCAAGCCCTTCCTGGAATTCGAGACGCTGACCCTGGCGCCCTATGCCCGCGCGCTGATCGACCTCGGTCTGCTGGCGCCGGAGGAGCGGCGCTGGATCGATGCCTACCACGCCCGGGTGCTGGCCGAGGTGGCGCCGGGCTGCGATGCCGCGACCGCCGCCTGGCTCGCCGCCGCCTGCGCGCCGCTGTGACGGGAGGCAGGCGGTGATCACCCTCGGCGACTTCATGGCGCATGCCCGCGACATGGAGGCGACGCGCGCCGGCATCGCACCCGCGGATATCGAGACCGCGCGCAAGGCGGGGATGCTGCCGGCCGATGTCGCGGCGCTGCGCGCCTTCACCGCCGTCGACCCGGGCTGGTGCGTCGTCGTGCGCTGCCCGAAGCCGGCGAGCTATGCCTGGCAGGGGCTGCTGCCGGCGAAGATCGGCGCGATCGGCAAGAAGACCGGCGACAGCGGCGTGGTCTCCATCGAGAAGCTCCAGCGTCATCCGGGCGGCGTGCCGATGTTCCGCGACGGTGAGCCCGTGATCGACGCCGCGCTCTACGTCTCGGACTACGACCTGATGGGGGTCTGGCACGCGGTGCAGGGCGGCTGGCAGCGGCTGCGCATCGCCGCGGCGGGCGGCGCGAAGCGCGGCCCCTATGGCACGGAGGCGGCCGAGATGCTGCGCAAGCTGAACCGGACGCTGACCACCCGCATCCAGCATGGCTGCCAGGACGACTGGACCTCCCCCGAGAACCGCGGGGTGAAGGCAGATGACGGCTTCTGCGGCTTCCGGCTGGGCGAGGCGCTGTTCCTCGACGGCGCGGCGGCCTGCCGTGCCTACTACCTGCAGGGCGGGCTCGGGAACTTCCCCTACGACCCCATCACCGGCGCCTTCCAGGGCTGAACGATGCAGACCCTGCCCGAACCCGACGAGGTCGAGATCCGCGCCTGGCTCGGCGGGCGGCCCGTGCTGCTGGCCTATGGGCTGCTCGGCGACCTGACCGCGAAATTTGCCCGGGTCGGCTTCGACTACATGGGGCGGCAGCAGGACTGGCTCCGGCGGATGGGCGCGCTGCCGCAGGTGGTCGCCGTGCAGACCGGCCGCGGCGTCGAGGCCAATGCCACCGAGATCGCGGCGGCGTTGCGCGCGGCGGGGCCGGCGCCCGCGCTGCTGCTCGGCCACAGCAAGGGGGGGGTGGAGGGGCTGGCGGCGCTGATGGATCCGGCGGCGGCCGCGCGATGCGCCGGCTTCATCGCCTTCCAGTCGCCCTTCCGCGGATCGGAGGTCGCGGACTGGGTGGCGCGGCGTGGCCCGCTGCACGTGGCGGGCAAGGCGGCGCTGTCCATGCTCGGCTGCGGCGACGGGGAGGCGGTGCGGGACCTCACCACGCCGGTGCGCGGGGCCTGGGTGGCGGAGCACGCGGAGGCCATCGCGGCGCTCGCCGCGCGGCTGCCGGTGGTCAGTTGCGCGACGGTGCTCGACCCCGCGATGGTGCGGCCGGGGCGCGACCTGGCCTATGCGACCCTGGTCAGCGCGCTGGGCCGGGCGGCGGGCCCGAATGACGGGCTGGTGCCGCTGTCCTCGACGAAGCTGCCGGGGCCGGTGCGGCACCTGGAAAGCGCCGGCGGCCATGTGGCGCTGGTCTCGGAGGGCGCCGGGCGCGATCCGGTCTGGGCGCTGCGCCGCGCGCTGGCGGCGCTGCTGGCGCCTGGGTGAGCCCCGTGGGGCGTGCCGTGTGACGCTGCCGGCGACGGCCCGGAAGCCTTCAACGCCAAGGGCGCCAAATGTCTATCTCTCCAGGCGCCCATCGTGCTCCTGGCGTGCGATTGACCCGCTCGCCGCGCGGCGAACCGCGGCCCGGTCATGCCATCGAGATGACGATGGCGTCGGCGCCGAGGCTCAGCATCAGGCCGGTGCGCTTCGCCTTGAGGCGCATGATCACCCCCGCCTCGTTCTGCAGCCAGAGCTCGCCGGCGCTGGCCTGGCCCACCGCGAAGCCGTAGCGCGCCTGGGCATAGGCGCCGGGAAAGCGGTCGAGCGAGCGGAGGTCGTAGACATCGCCCTCGGCTTCCACCGTGGAGGCGCCGATGCCGCCGATGCCACCGCCGCCGACGGTGAAGGCGTGGCTGCGGCCATGGAAGCGCAACTCGCCGCGGCCGAGATTGCCGCTGCCGATATAGGCGGCCTGGACCATGCGCATCTCGACGAAGCCGTCGGGGCGCTTGCCGCGGATCGCCTCGGGCCCGACCTGGACATCGCCGGTGCAGGCGGCGAGCAGGGTCGCGGGCGCGAGCGTGGCGAAACCGAGGAGGCCGCGGCGGGAGAAATCGGGCATGGGATGGCGATCCTTCACGCGTCAGATGATCCAGAAGCTGGCAGCGTCGACCGCAAGGCCCGCGCCGATATCGGCGATGAGCAGCGCGCCGGCACCGCCGACGCCGTCGGCATCCCAGCGCAACAGGCCCTTCGCGGCATCGTAAAGGACGCGGTCATCGGCCTCCAGGGCCCGGCGGCCGAGGGCGAAGGCGCCGGCGGCCAGGGTACCCGTGCCGCCGAGGCCGGTGAA
Source organism: Acetobacteraceae bacterium (assembly GCA_027489135.1). Classification (GTDB taxonomy): domain Bacteria; phylum Pseudomonadota; class Alphaproteobacteria; order Acetobacterales; family Acetobacteraceae; genus JAIEOP01. The sequence goes on along the minus strand of JAIYAI010000779.1, from coordinate 5,448 downwards.
GACGGCCTGGTCGAGCAAGATCAGGTCCGTGCCCACGGCGAAATCGGTGATTCGGTCGATCGCCGTCCTGTCCGGCGGCAGGACGTCGAGCAGGAAGCTGTCGCGGCCGCCGCCGCCGGTCAGCACGTCGGCCCCCGCGTCGCCGTCGATGGTATCGGCGCCCTTGCCGCCGGCGATACTGTCGGCGCCGCTGCCGCCGTGCAGCGTATTCGCCGCCGCGTTGCCGGTGATGACGTCATTGCCGGCACCGCCGATCGCGGTCTCGATCACCACGCCGTTGGCGATGGTCACGCCGCCGACCACCCCGGCCACGAAGGAGACGTAGCCGCCGGCATTCCGGCCGGTGAGCGGCGCGTCGCGCAGGTCGAGGATGGCGTCGCCCAGGGCATCCGCCGCGCTGAGCCCGTCCGTGCCCCCGGCGTCCCAGATGCAGGACCAGAAGCTGCCCGGGCCGTTGGCGACGGGCAGGTCGTAGGTGTCGTCGCCGGCACGGTGGCTTGTGTTGGCGCCGTAGATCACCTGGATGGCGGCGATATCGAAGGCCATGGGCGTGGCCTGCCAGCCGAAGCCGAGCTCCGCATGGCTGGGATACTGAGTCTCCCACCCGTCGATGTAGGACATCACGGTCCAGATGCCCTGGTTCAACTCGTACCTGCCGGTGTCGCCGGAATTGCCGACACCCGGGAAGGTCTCCCCGTCGCCACCGCCGTCATGCGGGTGCGCAAGGCCGAGACCGTGGCCGATCTCATGCACGAGGGTGACGAAGCCGTAGCCGCCGAGCGCGAGCCCGGCCTCGGTCCACCCCTTTCCGCCCTGGTTGAGGACGCCGGAGAGGGGCCGCGGCTCCGTCCCGTCGGGCACCTCATGGAAGCCGAGCACGCCTTCCCGCGTCAGCCGCGTCATGACCCGGTCGGTGACCAGCAGGTAGGAGAGATCGGTGTCCGGGGTGTCCGGCGCGGCCGCGACGAAGGTCAGGTCGGCGACCGCGGCCCAGAGGTCCAGCGCCTGCTGGAGGGCTGCCGTCTCGGCCAGCGACCAGCCCACCCCGGCCGTCGGGTTGCGGCCGCCGAGATCGGCGCTGGTGACGATGCTGTACTCCAGCGTGGCGCCCTGACCGAGGGCGGAGGTCCAGGACCCGCCCCAGATCAGGGAATCGACGTAGACGTTGCCGGTCGGGCTACCGTCGGTGGCAGGATTGATTGTGGCCATGATGTAATCTTGAGAAATTTCTCAATCCTGGATGGTCCATCCTCGCGATCCGGTCAAGCAAAGATTGTCCAAAGACGCGCTGGCCGCACCGCCGGCGATTGACCGCGCGCCGAGGTCGGCGCGAAATCCGCGCATGGCCGATGACCTCGATCCCACGGAACACCGTCGCGACCTTCGCGGCTATGGACCCACCCCGCCCGACCCGCGATGGCCCGGTGGCGCCCGCCTCGCGCTGTCCTTCGTGCTCAACTACGAGGAGGGCGCGGAGAACTCCGTCCTCGAGGGCGACGCGGCGAGCGAGATCTACCTGCACGAGGTGCCCGGCGGCACGCCGCGGGTGGGGGAGCGTGACCTCTCGACCGAGACGCAGTTCGACTACGGCGCGCGTGCGGGGCTCTGGCGCATCCTGCGGCTGTTCAAGGAGCGCGACCTGCCGCTGACCATCTATGCCGTGGGCCGCGCGCTGGAGCTGAACCCGGAGGCGGGGCCCGCCTTCGCCGCCGCCGGGCACGAGGTGGCGAGCCATGGCTGGCGCTGGATCGACTACCGCAGTGTGCCGGAGGCGGTGGAGCGCGCCGAGATCGCGAAATGCGTCGCGGTCATCGAGCAGACGACCGGCACGCGCCCGGTGGGCTGGTACACCGGCCGCATCAGCATGCGCACGCGTCGCCTGGTCGCGGAGCATGGCGGCTTCCTCTACGACAGCGACAGCTATGCCGACGACCTGCCCTACTACGTGCAGGTCGCGGGAAAGCCGCAGCTCATCATCCCCTACACGCTCGACAACAACGACATGAAGTTCGCCGTGCCGCCCGGCTTCGGCGCGCCCTCCGCCTGGGAAGAGCACTGCCGCGGCGCCTTCGACATGCTGATGAAGGAAGGCGCGGCGGGGGCGCCCAAGATGATGTCGGTCGGGCTGCATTGCCGCGTCATCGGCCGCCCCGGCCGCGCGGCGGCGCTGGAGCGCTTCCTCGACCACGTGGCGCGGCAGCGCGACGCCTGGGTGTGCCGGCGGGCCGATATCGCGCGGCACTGGTGGCGGGAGCATCCGCCCGGCTGAGCGCGGTGATGCCAGCGGCCCGGTGGATGGACCGGGCCGAGGCGCCAGGGACGAGATCGTGGCACGGTTGGCCCGCTGCTGGCGAGGTCGGCGCGGGCATGGTGGGCCAGAGGCCGCGGTTTGGTTGGACCCGGAAGGCCCGGAGCCCCCCGCCTGCGCCATGCGCCGCGATGCCCGGGCGCGCAGTGTCCGGGCGAGACACGCTGTTCCGGATGCAGGGCTTTCCAGGGCACGACCTTGGCGCCGACCGGTGACGGTCAGCGTGAACGTGAGCCGGATGTCGCCCTTCGACCTTCTCCGCTGGCGGCGGGACAGGAGGGGAGGGTGGCGCTTCCCTCCCTGCGCTGCCCCGGGCTCGACGTGGACAAGGACAGCGTGCTGGCGGCGGTGCGGCCTGCCGGGCCGGCCGACACCGGGCGCCCACTCGCCCCGACCGTCGCGTGAAGATCGTGCCGGGGCACCTGCGCCCCGCCATCACCGGACGCCTGACGCCCCAGCCCGATGACGGTCAGATCGGGTGCGGAGGTTCATGGAACGCGATGCTGCCATCAAGGCCTGCATCGGCGCCTGCAACATCAAGCCGAAGCCCTTCGCGGGGACAGGCCGCGCCGATCACGTCCTCGCGGCTGGCCAGCGCGCCATCGCCTTCGGGACAAGCTGCCTGGGGGCCCCGGTATCGGGACACCGGCGCATGGTTTCAGTGGCCTGCTGATCCGCTCCGTTCGCGGGGGGCACACTAGTAGGAGAAGGGCACCGTCAGCCGTGCGCCCGGGGCGGGAAAGAACAGCCGTTCCTCGTCGTAGTTGCGCGCGCCCTCGCGCGCCGCGCCGGTGTTGGGCAGGGCGCGGTGGATGATGCTGGGGCCGAAGCTGGGCCGTTCCGCCGGGGCGGCGATACGCGGACCTTCTAGGCTGCGGTTCGGCACCGGCGCGGGGTCGAATTGCGGTGCGCGGGCCTCGGCCGGCGGGCCCACCGGCTCAGGCGGCGGGCGGCGGACCACGCGGCGACGCGGACGGGGGCGCGGGGCTGCGGCCGGCGCCTCGGCCGCGGCGGCCGATCCGCCGGAGGAGGGCGTCCCCTGCGCCGCGGCGGGCGGTGCTTCCGGTGCCTGCGGCTGCGGGCTCGCCGGGACCTGGATCGCGGTGCTGCGCGGGGGGGGCGGGGTGGCCTCCGCCGCCGGCGTCGTGAGCGCGGCGATGGCCTGGGGTGGGGCGGGCACGTCCTCGGCGCGGGCGCTGGCCGCGGCCATCACCGCAAGCAGGGCCAGCAGCGCGGCAGGACGCCGGCCGGCGGTCACAGCGCAACCCCGGGGGTGGTCCCGGGTGCTGGCGGCGTCGTCCCGCGCGCATCCTCCGGCGGGTTGGTCGCCGGCGCCCCGAGCGGCGCCCCGGCCGATGCGCGCCAGGCACGCAGCGACCAGTGCACCGAGGGGAAGGCGAGATCGTCCCATGGGATCTCCTCCCAGTCGAAGAGGCGGACATCGAGGCTTTCGGGGCCGGGTTCGAAGCCAGGTTCGGCGAGGCCGGCGCGGAAGATGACCTGCACCTGGCCAATGCGTGCGATGGAATAGATAGCGAGGACGCCCTCGATCGCAATGCGGGCGCGCGCTTCCTCCCAGGCCTCGCGGCGGGCGCCTTCCTCCACCGTCTCGGCGAGTTCCATGTAGCCGGCGGGGAGGGTCCAGAAGCCGCGGCGAGGTTCGATGGCGCGCCGGCACAGCAGGACCTGGTCGCCAACGGCCACCACGCTGCCGACGATGATCTTGGGGTTCTCGTAGGCGACGAAGCCGCAATCGGCGCAGGTCAGGCGTTCGCGGTCGTCGCCCTCCGGGATGCGGCGGACGAAATCGGGCATGGGCCGAGGGTGCGCGGGGCGCGACTCGGCCGCAAGCCTTGCCTGCGTGGGTACGGGTGTTTGCGCGCCGACCCTCGCAGAAAGGTCACACTCGGGTTTGTAAGGCCCTGGCTATACGCGAAGATCGAGGAGAGAGCCGCGGGGCAGGGGCCGGGGCGGGGCGGGGCCGCTCGGCGCGGCGTCCAGCGTGCGCTGCGACGGCGCCGTATCTCCGCCCGATCGGGGGCTGGAGGAGCGCCCTGCCGGCGCGTTCACCGACGTGACGCCGTCCATCACGCCCCGCGGCGGCTCGATGGCGGGGCGGCGCGTGATTTCCTGCGCGAAGGCGCTGAGCGAGTTCAGCGTGATCATGCGCAGCACCATGCCACGCAGGCGTAAATCACCGGTAAAGCGCGAGGGACGGATCCGCATGCCGCAAGGTGCGACAGGATACCGTTAACCTTCCAGTCATGTTTGGTCGCCGCGCGGGCGACCCTTGCCGGAGGGCTATTCCACCGCCAGCGCCGCGACGCCGGGCAGGGTCTTGCCCTCCAGCCATTCCAGGAAGGCGCCGCCCGCGGTCGAGACATAGGTCATGCGGTCCAGCACGCCGGCATGGCGCAGCGCCGAGACCGTATCGCCGCCGCCGGCGATGGACTTGAGGCCGGCGGACTGGGTCAGGCCCGCCACGCTCTCCGCCAGGGCCACCGTGGCCTGGTCGAAGGGCGGCGTCTCGAAGGCGCCGAGGGGACCGTTCCAGACCAGGGTGCTGGCCTGGCGGAGGCGCGCCTCGATGGCGGCCACCGTCTCCGGTCCCACATCGAGCGCCATGGCGGCGTCGGGTACCCCGGCCTCGACCGTGACGGTGCGGGTGGCGACGTTGGGCGCGAGCGAGCCGGCGATGACGAGGTCGGTGGGCAGCAGGATCTCGCAGCGCGCGGCCTTGGCCTGCTCCAGGATCTGCCGGGCCGTGTCGTGCATCTCGGCCTCCTGCAGGGACTTGCCGACGGCGACGCCCTGGGCGGCGAGGAAGGTGTTGGCCATGGCGCCGCCGATCACCAGCACCTCGACCTTGGAGCAGAGGTTGCCCAGCAGGTCGAGCTTGGTGCTCACCTTCGAACCGCCGACGATGGCGACCACCGGGCGCGACGGCGTGCCCAGCGCCGCATCGAGCGCCTCCAGCTCCGCCTGCATCAGGCGGCCGGCATGGGCGGGCAGCAAATGGGCGACGCCCTCCGTGCTGGCATGCGCGCGATGGGCGGCGGAGAAGGCGTCGTTGTCGAAGAGGTCAGCGAGCTTCGCCAGGCCTGCGGCCAGCGCCGGGTCGTTCTTCTCCTCGCCGGCGT
>JAIYAI010000322.1 GCA_027489135.1 Acetobacteraceae bacterium | reverse complement strand
GTCCGTCGTGTTGAGGAAGAAGCCAGGGATGTCGATGTGGTTGATCGGCTCGATGATCGGCTTCACGCCCACCTTGGCGCATTCCTCCGCGGCCCAGGCCAGGTTGACCGCATAGGTCGCGGTCAGCGTGTCGTGCGGCACGCCGGCGGGGATCAGCCCGGCCATCACGTGCAGGCGGGGGCATGACAGCGTGGCGCTGTACTCGAGCGCCTTCTTGATGCCCTCGCGGAACTCGGCCTGCCGGCCGGGCAGGGCGGCGATGCCGCGCTCGTTGGCCTCCCAGTTGCCGGGGGGTGCGTTGAACAGCACCTGGCTCAGGCCGTTGTCCTTCAGTCGCGCGGCGATCTCGGCGGCCGGGAACTCGTAGGGGAAGAGGAACTCCACCGCCTCGAACCCCGCGCCCCGGGCGCGGGCGAACCGGTCGAGGAAGGGGACCTCGTTGAACATCATGGACAGGTTGGCGGCAAAGCGCGGCATGGGACCCTCCCTGGGTGACGCGCGGGACGCTACCGGGGCGCGGCGATGCTGACGAGCCTGGGCTTGCGGTCCCGCACCCCCTATCTGCGGGGGCGCTGCCAGGAGAGACGGATGGACGCCGCCCCGGATCAACCCGCACCGCCCCCAGCCGAGGCGCTGCCGCCCGTGCCGGTGACCAATACCAGCCTGGCCCGGGTGCTCGGCATCGTCGCGATCGCGGGGCTCAGCGCCGCCTGCTTCCTGGTGCTCCGGCCCTTCCTCTCGGCGCTGCTCTGGGCGGCGCTGCTCTCCTTCTCGACCTGGCCGATCTTCCGCATGCTGCGCGAACGCCTGCGCCTCAGCCCCGGCATGGCAGCGCTGGTCATGGTGCTGGCGGCCTTCCTGCTGATCGGCCTGCCGCTGGTCTACGCCACGCCGACGAAGCGCGAGGACATCGAGGGGCTGCGCAGCGCGGTGGAGGCGCTGCTGAGCCAGGACCTGCCCGACATGGGCGGCTGGCTGGTGAAGATCCCCTTCATCGGCGAATTGCTGCATGGCTGGTGGACCACGCTGGCCAACGACCTGCCCAGCCTCTTCGCGCTGATCCGTCCCTATGCGGGCAGCATCGCGCAATCCTCCCTCTCGATCCTGCTGGCGGTGCTGTCGGGGCTGGCGGAGGTGCTGCTGGCGATCGTCTTCGCCTTCTTCTTCTACCGCGACGGGCCGGCCATCGCGGCGCGGGCGGAAGGCGCGCTGCACCGCCTGGCCGGCGAACGCGCGCGCCATATCGTCGTGCTGATCGGCGACGTGACGCGGGGCGTGGTCTTCGGCCTGCTGGGCACGGCGGTGGTGCAGGGGGTGATGACCACCTTCGGCCTCTGGATCGCGGGGGTGCCGCGGCCGTTGCTGCTGGGCGTGATCGCGGGGATCATCTCGATCCTGCCGGTCGGCGCGCCGCTGGTCTGGATTCCCGCGACGATCTGGCTGTTCGCGGAGGGCAGCACGGGCTGGGCGATCTTCCTCGGGCTCTATGGCGCGCTCGGCATCTCCTCGGTCGACAATTTCATCCGGCCCTGGTTCATCGCGCGCGGCGCCGACCTGCCGCTGCTGCTGACCCTGCTGGGCGCGCTGGGGGGCGTCTTTGCCTTCGGCTTCCTCGGCCTGTTCCTGGGACCGGTGGTGCTGGCGGTGGGCTACACCCTGCTGAAGGAATGGGCGGACAGTCGCGGCGATGCGGCCGATGCGCCGACCTGAGCGGGCTGCGGCGCGACCGGTGGACACACCCGTCCCGCTTGCGCGACGCCGGTCCGGGCAATAGGGGGGCGCCGCAGTCGGGTACGAACCCCGCCGGGAGACATGGGATGCGAATGACGAAGCGGGGCTGGATGCTCGGGCTGGCCTGCATGCTGGCCGCCATGGCGCCTGCAGTGCCGGCGCAGGCGCAGCAGCGCACCGTGCGCTGGGCCGCGAGCGGCGACCCCAACACGCTCGACCCGCACAGCCAGAATGTCGGCACCGTCGCGATGGTGCTGCAGCAGGTCTATGACGGGCTGGTGATGCGCCGGCCGGACCTGCGTCCTGCCCCGGGCCTCGCCACGGAATGGTCCCAGGTTGCGCCGACGCGCTGGCGCTTCGTGCTGCGCGAGGGCGTGCGCTTCCATGAGGGCGAGCCCTTCGGCCCCGAGGACGTCGTCTTCTCCATCCAGCGCGCCCAGGCGCCGACCAGTAATTTCGGCATCTTCGTCGATACCATCGAGCGGGTGGAGGTCACCGGCCCGAACGTGGTGGAGATCGTCACCAAGACCCCGGACCCGATCCTCGACTACAAGCTGGTCAGCGTCTTCATGGTCTCGAAATCCTGGGCTGAGCGGAACAACGCCACCCGCCCGCAGAACACCCGTGCGCGGGAGGAGATGTTCACGGTCCGCAACACCAACGGCACCGGCGCCTTCCGCATCACGGCGCGGGAGCCGGACGTGCGTACCGTGCTCGCCCGTAACCCGGACTGGTGGGGCTGGCGCGAGAGCGCAGGCGGCCAGGCCACGGGCAACGTGACCGACCTGATCTTCCGCCCGATTGCCTCGGATGCCACGCGCATTGCCGCGCTGCTGTCGGGCGAGGTCGACTTCGTGCTCGACCCGCCGCTGCAGGACCTGGGGCGGCTGCGCCAGGCGCAGGGCATCCGGGTGCTGGAGGGGCCGGAGGTACGGACCATCTTCCTCGCCTTCGACACCAACCGCGACGAGCTGCTCTATTCCGACGTGAAGGGGAAGAACCCCTTAAAGGATGTCCGCGTCCGCCAGGCGCTGTACCACGCCATCGACATCGCCGCGATCCAGCGCGCCACCATGCGCGGCCAGTCGGTGCCGACGGGGACGCTGTTCCCGGAGCAGGTGAACGGCTACGTGCGCGAGGAGGATGTCCGCCTGCCCTACGACCCGGCGCGGGCGCGGGCGCTTCTGGCGGAGGCGGGCTATCCGAACGGCTTCGCCATCACCCTTGATTGCCCGAACAACCGCTACATCAACGACGAGCAGATCTGCCAGAACATCGCCGCGATGTGGACCCGCATCGGCGTGCGCACCACGCTGAAGGCGCAGCCGCTCGCGCCATTCTTCGCGCAGATCCAGAAGGACGATACCAGCGTCTACCTGCTGGGCTGGGGCGTGCCGACGCTGGACGCTCTCTATTCCTTCCAGTCGCTGCTGGCGACGCGCAACGGGGCGCAGGGGGATGGGATCTGGAACTACGGGCGCTATTCCAACCCGCAGATGGACGCGCTGATCCAGCGCATGAAGACCGAGACCGGGGCGGCGCGGGCGGCCACGGTGCGGGAGGCGCTGGCGCTGTATCGCACCGATGTCCCGCACATCCCGCTGCACCACCAAATGATTCCCTGGGCGCTGCGGACCAACATCCAGATCCCGCACATGGCGAACAACCAGCCCTATTTCCGCTGGGCGGTGGTGAATTGATGCAGCCGCGAGCGGCCCTCGCACATAGGGTTGGTGTGGCGGCTATGTGCGAGGGCCGGACATAATGTTCGCCTTCATCCTCTCCCGCCTGCTCCAGGCCATCCCGGTGATGCTGGTCGTGGCGCTGATCAGCTTCGCCATGTTCGCCTATGTCGGCGATCCCGTGGCGATCATGCTCGGCCAGGACTTCACCGAGGCGCAGCGAGCCGCCCTCGTGAAGGATCTCGGCCTCGACCAGCCCTTCTTCGTCCAGTTCGCGCACTTCATCGGCAATGCGCTGCGGGGCGAATTCGGGCTGTCCTACCGTCTCTCCCGCCCCGTGGCGGAGCTGATCGCGGAGCGCGCGCCGGCGACGCTGGAACTCGCCTTCTGCGCCGCGGCGCTGGCGCTGGCGGTCGGCGTGCCCATGGGGGTCTATACCGGGCTCTACCGCAATTCCTGGTTGAGCCGGGTGTTCCTAACCTTCAGCCTGATCGGCGTCTCGCTGCCGACCTTCCTGATCGGTATCCTGCTGATCCTGGTCTTCGCGGTCTGGCTTGGCTGGTTGCCGAGCTTCGGGCGCGGGGAGACCGTGCAACTGGGCTGGTGGTCCACCGGCTTCCTGACGATCTCCGGCCTGAAGGCGCTGATCCTGCCCTCGATCACCCTTGGCCTCTTCCAGCTCACGCTGATCATGCGCCTGGTGCGCGCTGAGATGCTGGAGGTGCTGCGCACGGATTACATCAAGTTCGCGCGCGCCCGCGGTCTCTCGAACCGCGCCGTCCATTTCGGTCATGCGCTGAAGAACACGCTGGTGCCGGTGATCACCATCGCCGGCCTGCAGCTCGGCGGCATCATCGCCTTCGCCATCGTGACGGAGACGGTGTTCCAGTGGCCCGGCATGGGGCTGCTCTTCATCCAGTCCGTGGGCGCGGCCGACATCCCCGTGATGGCGGCCTACCTGATGCTGATCGCGCTGGTCTTCGTGACGATCAACCTCGTGGTGGACCTGCTGTACTACGCGG
>JAIYAI010000201.1 GCA_027489135.1 Acetobacteraceae bacterium | reverse complement strand
GCCAAAGCCAAAGCCAAAGCGAAGGCGGCGACGAAGCGGGCGCCGGCGAAACGGGCGAAGGCACCTGCGAAGCGCGCCCCTGCCAAGCGCCCACCGGCGAAGCGCGCCGCTGCGAAGCCGAAGGCCGCGGCGCGCAAGCCGGCACGCAAGCCCGTGCGGCGCTGACGGGCTGGACTCGGGCCGGGCGGGGGACCATCTCTTCCCCCTGGCCGCATGCCACGGACGCGGCCCGCAGCACCGGAGATGCGCCATGGCCAAGCGCAGCCCACCCCCTCGCAAGCCGCCCGAGACCCTCTCCGCGCAGGTCTTCCTCGAGCCGACCGACACCGACGAGGACCTCGGCGCCGAAGCCGCCCGCCGCCTGCGCGACGCGGCGGAGGCCGTGCAGGCCGCGCCGGAGGCCGCGACGCTGGGCAAGGTGCATCGCCTGGCGCGGTCCTTTTCCGTCCAGGCCGCGCCCGCGGTAATCGAGGCGCTGGAGAAGGCGCCCGGCGTGCGCTCCGTGCTGTCGAACGAGCAGCCGGACCTGCTGATCCGGCCGGTGCGGCGGAAGCGAGACGACTAACGCCCGAGCAGCACCAGCACCACGCCGCATACCACCGTCAGCGCGCCGAAGATCTCCGCCCGCGACGGGCTCTCCCGCAGGTAGAAGCGGCTGAAGAGCAGGGTGAAGATGATCTCCACCTGCCCCACCGCGCGTACCAGCGCGACCGGGGCCAGGGCGAAGCCGGTGAACCAGCAGGCCGACCCGCAGGCCGAGAGCGCGCCGACCTGCGCCGAGGACCGCCAGGTGCGGAACACCGCCCGGGCCTGGTCCGGTTCCCGCCACAGCAGCCAGCCGCCCTGCATGCAGGTCTGGATGATGTTGGTGCAGACCAGCGTCACCAGCGCGCGCAGGATCGGGTCCTCGCCCGGCAGTTCCAGGTTCGCCGCCTTGATGAGCACGCTGGTCAGCGCGAAGAAGAACCCCGCGGTGATGCCCAGCATTGCTGCTGGCTGCACCGTGGCGCGCAGCAGTTCCCCGGCGCTCTTGGTCTTGCCGGCCAGCGACAGCCACAGCACGCCGCCGACGCCGATCGAGATGCCGACCCAGGCGAGCGCCGAGATCCGCTCCCCCAGCAGCACCAGCGCCAGGATCGCGCCCTGCACGGCCTCGGTCTTCGCATAGGCCGTGCCCACGGCGAAGCCGCGGTGGCCGAAGGCCATGATCAGCAGGTTGGTGCCCAGGATCTGCCCCAGCCCACCGAGGGCACAGAGCCCGAGGAAGGCCCAGCCGATCGGCCCGACGCTGCCGCCGAAGACGAGCCAGTAGAGCCCCAGCAGCGCTGCCCCCACCGGCACGCCGTAGAGGTAGCGCACGACCGCCGCGGCGTTCACCGAAAGCTGGCCGCGGAGCTTCTGTTGCAGGGCCGTGCGCCAGCACTGGAACAGGGCGGCGGCCAGCGTCACCGGCAGCCAGATCGGCGAGAGGATCATGCGCGGGCAGGCTGCGGCCGCCTCGTACCCCCGTCAATCCAGGCTGCACGCTTGCCGGCCCTGCGCGGCGCGCCGATGAAGCAGGGGCAGGCTTGCGGGAGGAAACGGTGGAACTTGGCTTTCTCGGTCTCGGCCAGATGGGCGCGGCCATCGCGGAGCGGCTGCAGCAGGCGGGCCATGCGCTGCACGTCTTCGACCCCAACGCTGCCGCCCTGGTGCCCTTCGTCGACCGCGGCGCGACCGCCCACCCCTCCGCCACGGCCGTTGCCGATGCGGCCCCCCTGGTCTTCGCCTGCCTGCCCAATGGCCGCACCAGCGAGGCTGTGGCGCGGGACGTCGCGGCCGGTGGCGCCGTGCGCACCTATGTCGAGATGTCCACCATCGGCAGCCCGGCCCTCGGCCGGGTGGAAGCGACCGTCGCCGCCAAGGGGATCGCCCTGGCGGATTGCCCGATCAGCGGCGGGCCGAAGGGCGCGCGGGCGGGGACGCTCACCGTGCTCTGCGCCGCGCCGCCGGAGGTGCGGGCGCGGATCCGCCCCTGCCTCGATGCGATCGGGCGCACGATCTTCGAGATCGGCGACCGGCCCGGCCAGGCGCAGTTGATGAAGCTGGTGAACAACCTGGTGAACGCCGCGAACATGGCCACCGCCTTCGAGGCGCTGGTGCTCGGTGCCAAGGGCGGGCTCGATCCGGACCAGATGGTCGCGGTGCTGAACGTCTCCACCGGCCAGAACAGCGCGACCCTGACCAAGGTGCCGAAATCCGTGCTGCCCGGCAGCTTCGACTACGGGTCCAGCCTGACGACCATGCTGAAGGACGTCGACCTGGGCCTGGCCGAAGCCAACGCCCTCGGCGTGCCGATGCTGGTGCACCAGCAGGTCGGCACGCTCTGGCGCCTGGCGGAGCAGCAGGGCCTCGGGCGCCGCGACTTCACCGCGCTGATCACGATGCTGGAAGGCTGGGTCGGCGCGGAGGTGCGGAGCCGGAAGGGATAGGTCCCTCCCCCGCCAGCGGGGGAGGGCTGGGGTGGAGGTGGCGCTGCCGCCACCCCACGCTCAGCTCGCGTCGAGCTGCAGCCCCTCCTTCTTGATCACCGCCGCCCACTTCTCCGTCTCCGCCTTCACCCAGGTGGCGAATTCCTCAGGGCTCAGCCGCAGCGGCACGCCGCCCAGCTGCTGGAAGCGCTGCCGCGTCTCCGGCAGGTCGAGCAGCGTGTTGATCTCGGCGTTCACGGTCCGCACGACCTCCGCCGGCGTGCCGGCCGGGGCGAACATGCCGAACCAGGTGTTCACCTCGAAGCTTGCCAGCTCCGGCAGCGTCTCCCGCACCGCCGGCACGTCCGGCAGTTCCGCGTTGCGCTCGGCGCTGGTCACCGCGATGGCGCGCAGCCGGCCGCCCCGGATGTGCTCGATCACGCCGGTCAGGTTGTCGATCAGGAAGCCGACATTGCCAGCCAGCATCTCCACCTGCGCGGGACCCGATCCGCGGAAGGGCACGTGGATCGCCTCCACGTTGAGAAGCTGCAGCAGCCAGACCGGCGTCAGGTGCGTCGACTGGCCGACGCCGGTGGAGGCGTAGCTGATCTTCCCCGGATTGGCGCGCAGCCAGGCGGCGAACTCCGCCATCGTCCGCACCGGCGTGCTGGCGTTCACCACCAGCACGTTCGGCCCGCGGATCTGCCCGGCGACAGGCAGGATCTGCTCGGCCCGATAGGGCAGGTTGCGGAACAGCGAGTAGGCGATCGCCTGCGGCCCGATATTGCCCGACAGCAGGGTGTGGCCGTCCGGGCGGGCGCGGACCATCTCCATCGTGCCGATGGTGCCGCCGCCGCCGGCGCGGTTCTCCACGACGACGGGCGTGCCCCAGCGCGCCTGCAGGTACTGCGCGCAGAGCCGGCCCATGATGTCCGTGGTGCCGCCCGGGGCGGCCGGGACGATGATGCGCACCTGCTGCGTCGGCTTCCAGGCCTGCGCGCTTGCCGTGCGCGCCAGGAGCAGGGCGGGCGCGGCCAGCAGCGCCGCGCGGCGGTTCACCAGGGTCATCAGCCGATCTCCATCTGCAGGCCCTCGCGCCGGATCACGGCGCCCCATTTCGTGATCTCGTTGTCGACGAAGCCGCGGAACTGCTCGAGCGAGCCGGTGATGGCGACGCCGCCCATGTCGGCCCAGCGCGCCTTCACGTCTGCCGTCGCCTGCCAGTCCTGCATGGTGCGGTTCAGCGCCTCGGCGACCGGGCGCGGGGTCTGGGCGGGGACGAAGATGCCGAACCAGCTGTTCACCTCGAAATTCGCCAGCTCCGGCATGGTCTCCCGCATCGCGGGCGTGTCGGGCAGCTGCGGGTTGCGCTCCGCGCTCGTCACGGCCAGCGCGCGCACCCGGCCGGGGCGGATCTGCTGGATGCCGCTGGTCAGGTTGTCGAACATGAAGTTGATGTTGCCCGCGACGAGCTCGATCGCCGCGGGGCCGGCGCCGCGGAAGGGCACATGGATGGATTCCGTGCCCGTCAGCTGGCTGAACCAGACGCCGGAGAGATGCGGGCTCTGTCCCACGCCGGGGGAGCCGTAGCTGAACTTGCCCGGGTTCTTCTTCAGCAATGCGACCAGCTCCGGCACCGTCGTTGCCGGCACGGAGGGATGCACCACCAG
>JAIYAI010000253.1 GCA_027489135.1 Acetobacteraceae bacterium | reverse complement strand
GGCAGGGCGTAGTCGTCGTCCCAGGCGGCGCCGACGACGGCCGTGCCGTCCGCCCGCCGCACCGCGGCCCAGCGCGCGCCGCCGTCGATCGACGACATCAGCCGCATGTCCTCGGTCGCGCTGCCGGTCAGGTGCATCCGGTAGTCGCCCGGGGCGAGGCCGTCGAAGCTCCAGCGCTGGTCGATGACATAGGTGCCCGAGGCCTTCTGCCTCTCCGCCGTGGTGACGGTCACGCCGTCCTCGGCGCGGAACGCCGCGAGATCCGCGATGTCGCCGCGCCCGCGGCTGTAGCCGGTGGCGGCGATGTCGTCGTCCAGCGTGGTGACCTGCACGCCGACGGCGTCCAGCCCCGGCGCCGTCAGCGTCAGCACCTGCGCCTGCGGGCCGTCGACATCGGCATCCGCGACGGCGGACAGCAGGAGCGTCGCGGTCCAGCCATTCGCGGCGTCGAGAAGCAGGCTGTCGGCGGCCGCCCGGCTCTCGGTCGGGTCGAGGCCGGCGATGGCGACCCGCAGGCTCGTCCCGGGGTCGCTGACATTGGCGAGGCGCAGGACGAGGCTGGCCGCGCCGCCGGTCTCGGCCAGGGTCAGCGCGGCCCTCTCCACCTCCAGCGCCATCGGGCCGGCATAGGCTCGCGAGAGGGTGGAGATGTTGCCGGCCGCGTCGGTCGCGGTCGCGGTGAAGCGGAAGCCCGGCGCGCCGAGCAGCGCCGTGGCGAAGGCCCAGGTTCCGGCGCCGTCGGCGGTGGTGGTGCCGATCAGCGCGTCCTGCTCGAAGATCGAGACGAGGCTGCCGGCCTCCGCGAGGCCGCTGAGAAGGGGCAGGGCCTGCGGTCCGCCTGGCGGCAGCGGCGGCAGGAAGATCGGCGCCTGCGGCGCGACGCTGTCGACGATCAGGGCGCGCTGCGCCGAGGCCGCCGAGACATTGCCCGCGGCATCGGTCGCGATGGCGGTGAAGCCATGCGGGCCATCGCCGAGCGCGGGGAGGGTGAGGCTCCATCGGCCGTCCGCGCCGGCGACGACGCTGCCCATCAGCGCCGCGCCGTCGCGCAGCGTGACGGTGCTCAGCGCTTCGGCCGTGCCGGAGAGGGTCGGGGTGGTATCGTTGGTGGAACCGCCGGGCGCCACGGCGACGGCGAGCGGCGCGACGTCGTCGGCCACCGCCAGGATCACCGGCGCCGCGGGCGGCGTGGTGTCCGCCGCGACGCGCGCGGTGTAGGTGCCGGTGATCATGTACTGGCCGAGCGAGCCGTATTCGGTCCAGCCGGTCGGCGTGGTGGCCATGGGGTTGCCCCAGCCGACGCCGTCGACGGCCAGGCTGTAGCTGCCCCCGGCAAGGCCACCGAGGGTGATGGCGGCGTCCTGACGCGACTCGAGGCCGGCGGTCGCGACCACCGTCCCGTCGAGATAGAGCGTGAGCCTCACGTCGAGCATGCCCTGCGGGAGCGGGCTGTAGACCGCTGTCGCGCCGCTGCCGACATAGGCCGCGCTCCAGGCCGAGACGGCGAGGTTGACCGATCCCCCGGGCGCCACCGTGAAGGCGTAGCGATCGACGTCGTTGGCGGTGCCGGAGCCGCCGATGATCCCGTAGCGCTGCACCGTGGCGATGCCGTCGGCGCCGATGGTGCCGCCGAGCGGCGCCGCGGTGGCCTGCGTGCCGCCGGCATCGTCGGCGCGATAGGCAACGCCGTAGTTCACGCTGGTGATGATCGCGAGGTCGTCCTCGGCAATGGTGGCGGCGTTGTATTCGCCGCGGCTCCACTGCACGACAGACGCGTTGTAGCCGACCCCCATGATCGGCGCCCAGGCGGTCGCGCCGCTGCCATGGCCCCAGTAGTACTCGCTCGTGCCGCGGCCGTCGTGGTTGAGCCCGAGCGCGTGGCCGACCTCATGGGCGGTGGCGACGGCGATGCTGCGGATGTTGTCGCCGAGCGGGTTGGCGTAGACGAAGGCGGGCGTGTCGATGGCGTAGTTGAAGCTGCCGGTCCAGGTGAAGCCGCCGTAGGGCTTGCCGCCCTCGTCGGTGATCACGGCGCGGATGCCGTGCGCAGGATCGTCGATCCCCGCCATGGCGAGGGCGTCGCTGCCCGGATCCTCCGTGGTGACATCGATGTTGAAGGGCGAGAAGGCCTCCGCGACCTGCTGCCAGATGCGCTGGATCGCCGCCAATTCCTGCGCGTTGAAGGCGGCGTCGCCATCGAGCGAGAAGGCCGGGGAGACGATGGTCGCGGCGTTCCAGTAGCCGTTCCAGCTCGTGCCGGTGGTGACATGGCCGTCGAAGTCGAGGAAGACCCGGTACCCCGAGCCGGGCAGGCTGTGCAGCCGGAAACTGTCGCCGAGCGCGACACCGGCACCGCCTGCGGGGATCGCGGCGAGATCGACGGCGCGGTCGAAGACGATGCCGGACGGTGCGTCGGTTGTGACGCCCTGGGGGGCCAGCCCCGCCGGGGCAGGTGTCGGATCGGGTGGGTGCGCCGCGGCCGGTTGCGCCTCCGCCGCCGGCGCGACGCCATGATCGAGAGGCCGCGCGGCCCGTGGCGGGGCCGTCGTCGCGGCAGGATCCCCGGGTGGCGCCGTGCGGGGTGCGGGCGTGTCGTCGCGTGGCGACAGCAGCATGCCGTCGACGCCCGACGGTGCGCCGGCCAGGGCATCATGGACGGCGTCGAGGTCCCGGTCCTCGGGCCGACGCCCTCCGCGCCGGCCGTTCTGTTCGGTTCTCATGCCGCCTCGTCCCGGGACTCGGGCGGAGCGTTCCTCCCCCGCGCGCGTATCGCGGGCAGGCTGTAAAAGCGCCCGGCGCGATTGCAACCCTGAATAATGTCGCCGTCTGTCAACAGCGCCGCGCAGCTTGGGCGGGGGTGCCGGGGCGTGCGCCGCCGGTGTAGGGTGCCGGCATGACCGACATGCCGCGCCTCGACCCGATCCCCTTCTGGTTCCTTCGCCACGGTGAGACGGACTGGAATGCCCAGGGGCTGTCGCAGGGCCGCAGCGACATCGCGCTGAACCGCGTGGGCGTCGCCCAGGCCGAGCGTGCGGCGCGGACCCTGGCGATGCTCGACCTCGGCATCCGGACTGTCGTCGCCTCGCCCCTGGTGCGCGCGCGGGTGACGGCGGAGCATGCCGCGGCGGCGCTGGGGCTGCCGGTGCTGCTGGACGACGGGCTGATGGAGGTGGCCTTCGGCGACCAGGAGGGCCTGCCCATGGGCGACTGGTACGACGACTGGATCGCCGGGACCTATACGCCGGAGGGCGCCGAGCCCTTCGCCGATCTCGTCGCCCGCGCCGTCGCCGCGGTGAACCGCGCCACCGCGCGCCCGGGGCCGGTGCTGATCGTCGCGCATGGCGCGCTGTTCCGCGCCCTGCGCCTCGCCTTCGGGCATGAGCCCAACGTGCGCACGCCGAACGCCCTGCCGATCCGCTGCGCCCCGCCCGGCCCGGGGGAGCGCATCTGGGCCGTCACCCCGGCGGCCCTTGCGCCGGAGGCGTGATCATCTGGGACGCGCCGGAGGCATGATCACCCGGGAGCCACCGGCGGCGTGATCACCCGGGAGGCGCCGGCGGCGTCGCGGCGGGCCCGGTCGCCACGAAGCGGCGATAGACCCAGCCGAGGCCGATCAGCGCGAGTCCGAGGCCGAGGAAGCTCAGCACCCGCCAGAGCCCGCCCAGCTCGTCCATGTCCACCAGGAAGGCCTTCAGCACCGTCAGCGCGATCAGCCCGAGCGCCGCGAGCCTGACCGCCTTGGCCTGGCGCCGCACGCCGAGGGCGAGCAGCAGCGCCCCCAGCACCAGCCAGGCCAGGCTGTAGGCATAAAGCTCCGCCCCCGTCGGCGCCGCCAGGTCCAGCAGCATCGCCTCCGGCTGGAACAGGTGCCGCACCTCCAGCGTGACCCAGCCGAACAGCATGGCGAAGGCGTAGCCGGCCAGCAGGCCGCGGAAATGCTCGGGCCAGTCGGAGTCCCGCGACCGCGCCGCATCCGCCGCCAGCAGGGCGGGGAGGGCGAAGGCCAGCAGCATCTCGTTGAAGACGGGCCAGCCGATCACGCGGCTGCCGGGGTCGAAGGCCGGGTTCATCGCCACCAGCAGCAGCGCGCCGAGCAGCATCGACACCACCTGCTGGATCCGCCAGGCGATGGCGAAGACCGGCCGCCCGCCGAGCCGCGCGTTCAGCCGCCGCACCCCTGCCGCCAGCAGCGCCAGCGACAGGCACTGGAAGGCGGCCTCGCGGAAGCTCCAGAACCCGCCGCCGCCCGGGTATGCCACCAACGACCCGCCGGTCATCGCCTGGCGCACCAGCAACAGCACCAGCGCCGTCAGGAAGGCGAGCGACCCGGCTTCCAGCACCGCCACCGTCGCATCGTCGCCGCGCCGGCGGAACAGCACCGCGGCCAGCCCGAAGCACACAACCGGGACGCCATAGGCCAGCAGCAGGGTGTTCAGCACCGGCGGGCCGGCGAAGTCGTAGTCCAGCACGAAGCGGTTCAGCAGCAGCCGCACCAGCACCACGGCGGCGACGACCAGCGCCACCTTGCGCAGCGCGTCGAGCTCCGTCCGTGCGGCGATCCAGGCGAGCGCGGGCAGGAACAGCGCGACCGCCAGGGTCAGCCACTGGTCCGTCAGCACCATCGCGCAGGCCAGCGCCAGCGCGCCGACCGCGCCCGCGGCATGCGCGCCGGCGCGCTGCAAGGCGCCCTCCCGCATCGCCAGCGCCGTCGCGCCGACGAGGCCGCCGGCCAGCAGCACCGCCGCCAGCGCCCAGCGGACATCGAGCGCGAAGCCGCGCACCCGGACATAGGCGGCGATGAGCACCAGCAGCGGCATGGCGGCCGTCAGCGCCGCCCAGCGCACGGGATTGGCCGCGCGCCGCTCGCCCCACAGCCCCGCTGCGGCGTGCAGCCCTGCCAGCACCAGCGCGCCACCGAGGAGGGGCCGCAGCGCCGCATCGGGCCAGCCGGTCAGCCCGGGCAGGATGGCCAGCACCGTGC
>JAIYAI010000126.1 GCA_027489135.1 Acetobacteraceae bacterium | reverse complement strand
TTGGCCTCGAGCTGGATGGTGCCGTCCTGGTAGAGGTACCAGTAGAAGCCGTAGTCGTAGTTGCCGACGGTGGCGAAGAAGCTGATCACCAGGCGCCGCGAGCGCCGCACCTCATGCGTGCCGGTGCGGAATTCGAAATGCTTCCAGAGGATGCCGTAGTCCTCCTCGTGCAGGCAGATCGCGTTCTGCATCACGAAGGGCTCGCCCGCATCGTCCGCCGCCGGCACGTCGAAATAATGGATCAGTCCGAGGCAGTCGCAGCCGAGTTCCAGCGCATTTGCCAGCTTGCCCAGGCCGTATTCCCCGGAGTC
This sequence comes from Acetobacteraceae bacterium, assembly GCA_027489135.1. GTDB lineage: Bacteria > Pseudomonadota > Alphaproteobacteria > Acetobacterales > Acetobacteraceae > JAIEOP01. The sequence goes on along the minus strand of JAIYAI010000126.1, from coordinate 2,710 downwards.
GAAGGCGGATTTCCAGAAGTGGTTGGTGGTCGGGTCGGCGTAGGGCACGACCATTTCCGCAATGCTCGCGCGCTTCAGGATGGGCCGCTGCCCATCGCCGTCGCGGATGGAGAGGTCGTGCAGCACCAACCCCTCGCGCGGGGTGAAGCCGGCACGGAAGCGCCAGCCCTGCCAGGACACCTCCCAGCCATCCACCGTGAAGGACGGGCCCTCGGGCTGGTGGATGTGCAGCGGCTTGAGGTCCGTGCGCGGCGGGGGCAGGGCTTCGCGGTGGTAGTTCGCCTTGGTGCGCGGGACGGGGATCGGGTCGGGGTCCTCCCAGAGTTCCACGATGCGCTTCGCGTTGAGATCGACCACGGCGACCACGCCCTCGATCGGGTGGGCGTAGCCGTTGTCCTTCGGCCCGCCGCGCCAATAGGCGACGGCGCGGACCATGCGGCGGCCCTCGGTCTCCGGTGTCGGGAAGTGGCCGGCCGAGAAGGGATCGACCTGTACCAGCGGCAGGTCGGCCTCGGTGATGCCGCGGCGCTGCACCGCGGCGACCCAGGCGGGGTCGGACGTCACGATCGCCTGCAGTTCCCGGAATTCCTCGATGATGATCGGCGGCTGGCCGAAGGGCGGGGCCTGGACGGGGACGTCGTCCCAGGACGCGATGGCGGGGGGCGACAGCCCGACCAGCACCACCGCGACGCGGCCGGAGGCTCGGTCGAGCAGCGTGACGCGGGCGCCCCGCGGCGTGCCCGGTGTCTCGTCCAGCTCCACCAGGGTGAAGCGGTGGGTCGCCACATGCCGCGCATCGGCCAGGATCGCCGCGCGGACCGCGCCGATCTCCGCCTCGGCCAGCGGGTCGAGGCGGTGCCCCGCCATCCGCGTCATCGTGCCGTCCATGCCCCGCCCCCGCTGCCTGTCGCCGCCAGGATGCACCGCTGGCAACGTGGCGCGAAAGGGGCCCGTCAGGCCGCCTGCAGACCCGCGGTGATATGCCGGCGGGACTTCATCAGCGGCTGGATGCGCGTACCGAAATCCTCGATGCCCTTCTCGAAGTCGTCGAAGGTCAGCAGCGCGCCGGCGGTGCCCGGCACCTCGGCCATCTCATCGAGCATGCGCGCGACGGAGGCATGGCTGCCCACCAAGGTGCCCATGTTGAAGTTCACCGCCGAGACCGGGTTCACCACCTGGCCGATATGGGTGTCGGACCGCGTGTCGGCCGAGGCCTGCAGGCCGAGCCATTCCAACGCCTCCTTGTCGATGCCGGCCTTGTAGTGTTCCCACTTGGCGAAGGCGGCCTCGTCGGTCTCGTCGGCGATGATCATGGTCAGGACGAAGCTGCCGACGTCGCGGCCGGTCTTCGCCGCTTCCACCTGCAGCTTCTCGGCCGAGGGGGCGAAGCCGCGCGGCGTGTTCACCCCCGCGCCCATGCAGAAATTGTAGTCCGCGTGCTGCGCCGAGAAGGCGAGGCCCTGGTTCGAGGACCCGGCGCAGATCAGCTTGATGTGCCCCTCCGGCTTCGGGAGCATGCGGCAATCGTCCATCTGGAAATGCTCGCCCTTGAAGTCGGAGCGTCCGGTGGACCAGAGCTCGCGCAGGATGGTGGTGTATTCGGTCAGGTAGTCGTAGCGCTTCTCGAAATAGGCATCGCCGGGCCAGAGCCCCATCTGCGAGTACTCCGGCCGCTGCCAGCCGGTAATCAGGTTCACGCCGAAGCGGCCGCCCGAGATGCTGTCGATGGTGGTCGCCATGCGGGCGACGATGGCCGGCGGCAGGGCAAGCAGCGGCGCGGTGGCGAAGAGTCCGATGCGCGACGTGACGGCGGCGAGGCCCGCCATCAGCGTGAAGGATTCGAGGTTGTAGTCCCAGAACTCGGTCTGCCCGCCGAAGCCGCGCAGCTTGATCATCGAGAGCGCGAAATCGAGCCCGTAATGCTCCGCCCGCTGCGTGACGCGCATGTTGAGCGCGAAGGAGGGCTTGTACTGCGGCGCGTTGGCCGAGATCAGCCAGCCATTGTTGCCGATCGGGATGAAGACGCCGATGTCCATCGTGCAGAGCCTCCTCTGGCAGCGGCCCGGCGCCGATGCCGTGGGTGAGGCCTGCAACAAGCGCGCCAGACGCGCGAAGGGCGCCGGCGGGTTGCCCCTCCGACGCCCTTCGGTTGCCGTCGCTGCGCCCGGATCAGGCGAGGTCGAAGCGGTCGGCGTTCATCACCTTGGTCCAGGCCGCGACGAAGTCCTGCACGAACTTCGCCTGACCATCGTTCTGGCCGTAGACCTCGGCCAGGGCGCGGAGCTGCGAGTTGGACCCGAAGATCAGGTCCACCCGCGTGCCGGTCCACTTCACCGTGCCGGTCTTGCGGTCCTTGCCCTGGAACTCCTCGGCCTCTTCGGAGGTCGGGGTCCAGACCGTGCCCATGTCGAGCAGGTTGACGAAGAAGTCGTTCGTCAGCGTACCCGGGCGGGTGGTGAGGACGCCGTGCGGCGAGCCGGCGTGGTTGGCCCCCAGCACGCGCAGGCCACCGACCAGCACCGTCATCTCCGGCGCGGTCAGGGTGAGGAGCTGGGCCTTGTCCACAAGCTGCTCCTCGGCCGAAACCGTGAAGCGGCCCTTGCGGTAGTTGCGGAAGCCGTCGGCCTCCGGCTCCAGCACGGCGAAGCTCTCGGCGTCGGTCTGCTCGGCCGAGGCATCCGTGCGGCCCGGGCTGAAGGGCACCGTCACG
>JAIYAI010000180.1 GCA_027489135.1 Acetobacteraceae bacterium | reverse complement strand
GTCGATCGCGGCCTCAACGTCCGCCAGACCGAGGCGCTGGCCGCCGCCAAGCCGCGCGCCAACGCCCCGGACCGCGGCGCCGCGCCCGCCAAGGACCGCGAGATCGCGGCGCTGGAGCGTGACCTCTCCGCCCATCTCGGCCTGCGCGTCGGCGTGAAGGATGATGGCGGCTCGGGCGTCGTGACGATCCGCTACAAGGACCTCGACCAGCTGGATGGGCTGATCCGGCTGCTGAAGGGCGGCTGAGCCTACCGGCCGCGGGCCGAGGCCGCCGCCCGCCGCGCCAGAAGCTGGATCGTCCCGCGCACCACCGCCTGGTCCGGCAGACCGGTGGTCTTGGTGCGCCGCTCCGCTTCCAGCAGCGCCGCCCCTGCGGCCTCCAGCGCCTCCGGCCGCCAGGCCCGAAGCGCGCGGACCAGGGCCGGCTTCTGCCGGAAGAACACCGGCGGCCGCAGCGCGTCGATCGCCGCCTCCGGCGCCGCGCCGCCGGCGACCGCCACCGCCGCCAGATGCAGCCGCTGCACCTGCCGCAGCGCGCCCCGTACCACCTGCACCGCTGCCGCACCGTCGGCGAAGGCCTGCTCCAGCGCCCGGTCCGCCAGGGGCAGGTCGCCTGCAAGCGCCGCCACCAGCGCCTCCTCCAGGTCGAGGGCCGAGCCCTCGGCCACACAAGCCAGCACCGCCTCCTGCGTCACCCGCCCGCCGGGCCCGACATAGAGCGCGAGCTTCTCCAGCTCCCGCCGCATCAGCAGGTGATCCTCGGCCAGGCGGTCGACCAGCCACTCTATCGCGTCGGGCTCCGCCTGCACGCCAAGCTCGCCCAGGATGCGGCGGATCGACCCCGCGAGTTCCGCCCCGCGTTCCCGGTAGCAGGCAATCACCGCCGCCTCCGGTGCCTTTTCCAGCAGAGCCCGCAACTGCGTAAGCGAGCGGGACTCGGCCGGCGCCTCCAGGATGACAAGGCCGGGCCCCGGCCCCTTCACCGCCAGCTTCGCTGCCTCCGCGAGGCTGTCCGTTGCATCCCGCACCCAGACCGCCCGGCGCCCGCCCCCGAAGAGCGAGGTCGCCGCGGCCTCATCGGCCAGCACGCCCGGATCCTTCGCTGCCTCGCGCCCGAACTCGGCCAGCCGCAGGGGATCGCCGCCACTGACGCTGGCGACGATCTGCAGCGCCCGGTCATGGATCAGCCCGGCATCGTCGCCATGCAGCAGAACCACGCGGCACTCGGCGCCCGGCGCGGCGAGGAAGGCCTGGACCCGTCGTGCATCCAGCTTCGCCACGCCGGCGCCGCTCAGCCCGCGCGCGGCGGCGCTGCTGCCGCCGCAGCGCCGGGCCGGCCATCGGCCACGTATTTCCTCATCGCCATCGCCACCTGCTGGAAGATCTCGTCGCCCACCATGTCGGCGATGCGCGCCTCCATCGCCTCGCGCGAGGTATCGGCCGAGAAGAACTGCAGGTCCGGCACGTTGAACGCGTCGATCAGCCGCACCGGGATGGTGCTGCGCGCGATGCTGCGCGGCGGGACCGAGAGGGTCTGCAGGTTCCAGTTCGAATTCGCGGTATAGCGCAGGCGGCTGATCGTGCCGTCCTGTCGGTAGCCCAGCGCCTCGCCGCTCAGCCCGACATTCAGGTCGAGCGTGTAGCGGGCCTGGGTACCCGGTCCGCCGGCTTCGAGCTTGCGTTGCAGACCGCGCCGGACCAGCACGCCGAAGCGGTCAGGCTGCCAGGCGACGCGCACCGCCGCCAGTTCCTGCGCGATGTCGCCGGTGCTGCCGTCCGCGCTCTCGATGGGCCCGTGCAGCGGCTGGAAGCCGCAGGCGCCGAGCGCCAGCAGCCCCCCCAGCGAGGCCCGCCTAGACCACGAAGTTGACGATGCGGCCCGGGACATGGATGCGCTTCCTGATCGGCCGCCCCGCGATGGTGCGGGCGACGTTCTCCTCGGCCTCCGCGGCGGCGAAGATGCTGGCCTCGTCGGCATCCACCGCGACCTCGATGGTGCCGCGCAGCTTGCCCAGCACCTGCACGGCGAGCGTCAGCGTCTCCGCCTTCAGCAGCGCCGGGTCGGCCTCCAGCCAAGGCAGTGCGGCGACCAGCGCGGCCTCCCCGGGGCGCAGCAGGGACCAGATCTCCTCGGCCAGATGCGGCATCATCGGCGAGGAGAGCCGGGTGATCGCCTCCAGCGCCTCGCGCCGGGATGCGCCGTCCGCGGCCTCGGCATCCGCGATGGTATTTGCGAATTCATGGATTCGCGCCACCGCGACGTTGAAGGCGAAGCTCTCCAGCGCCTCGGTCACCGCGGCGATGGTCCGGTGCGTCGCCTGCCGCAGTTTGCGGCCCGCCCCCTCGGCCCCCAACGGGTCTGCGCCGGCGGGCGGCAGCGACGGCAGGGCGGTGACCGCCATGCGGTACAGGCGCTGGTTGAAGCGATAGGCGCCGGCGACGCCGCTTTCCGTCCACTCCATGTCCCGCTCCGGCGGGTTGTCGGAGAGGATGAACCAGCGCGCCGTGTCCGCCCCGTAGCGGCCGATGATGGCGCCCGGATCGACGGTGTTGCGCTTGGACTTCGACATCGCCTCGACACGGCCGATGGTGACCGGCGTGTTGAAGCCCTTCAGCGTCGCGCTGCGCGTGCCGTCGGGCGCCAGGGAGATGTCGATCTCCTCGGGGTAGAGCCACTGCCCGTTGGCCGACTTGTAGCTCTCATGCGTGACCATGCCCTGGGTGAAGAGGCCGGCGAAGGGCTCGGCCAGCTTCAGGTGCCCGGTGTCGCGCATGCCGCGGGTGAAGAAGCGGGAATAGAGCAGGTGCAGGATCGCGTGCTCGATGCCGCCGATATACTGGTCCACCGGCAGCCAGGCATCGACCGCGGCCTCCGTCACCGGGATATCGGCACGCGGGGAGCAGAAGCGCGCGAAATACCAGGAACTGTCGACGAAGGTGTCGCAGGTATCGGTCTCGCGCCGCGCCGGCTTGCCGCAGGACGGGCAGGCCACGTGCTTCCAGGTGGGATGCGTGTCGAGCGGATTGCCGGGCTTCGAGAAGTCCACGTCCTCCGGCAGCGTCACCGGAAGCTGGTCCTTCGGCACCGGCACCACGCCGCAATCGTCGCAGTGGATGAAGGGGATCGGGCAGCCCCAGTAGCGCTGGCGGGAGACCCCCCAGTCGCGGAGGCGCCAGTTCACCACGCCCGTGCC
>JAIYAI010000178.1 GCA_027489135.1 Acetobacteraceae bacterium | reverse complement strand
TGCTGTTCATCAGCCATGACCTCGCCATCGTCGAGCACATGACCCATCGCGTCGCGGTCATGTATCTCGGCAAGATCGTCGAGGTGGCGCCGAAGCGGGCGCTGTTCGGCGCGCCGAAGCATCCCTACACGGAAGCGCTGCTCTCCGCCGTGCCGCAGCCGACGCCCGGGGTGCAGCGGGAACGCATCATCCTCAAGGGCGACGTGCCGAGCCCGATCAATCCGCCCAAGGGCTGCCGCTTCCACACCCGCTGCCCCTACGCCTTCGACCGCTGCCGGTCGGAGGAGCCGGTGCTGCGGCTGGTCGAGGCGGGGCACACGGCCGCCTGCCACCTGCACGACCGGCCCGCGGCGGAGAATCCGCTGGCCGAGGCCAAGGGCGCGAAGCTGCTGGCCGTCTGATCCAGGCGGCGCGGGGCAGGGGGCTTTGCGTCCCCGCCCCGCGCCGGTCAGGATCGGCCCCGCATGACCCAACCCGTCATCCTGGTGGCCCGGGAACCGCGCAGCGGCTTCGGCCGCGTCGTGAAGTGGGGCTTCTGGCTCTTCCAGCTTCTCATGCTGGCGGTGACGCTGGGCACCTGCGCCACCGTGCTGCCCTATGCCAGCTCCGAGGACCCGGAGGTCGCCGCGGGCGCGGCCATGTTCGGCTTCGCCACGCTCGGCATCGCCTGGGTGGCCTGGCCGATCGGGACCATCATCCTCGGCATCCTGTTGCTGGCGACGCGCGGCCGGCGCCGGCTCGTCCAGCTTCCGCCCGCCTCCCCGGAGCCCGCCGCCACCCAGCGCCGCCCGGGCGGAAGTGTGCCGCCCACCGGCGGTTCGGGCGGCCCGCCCGGGGTTTCATCAACCGGTCCTTGACGGAAGCCGGGTGCGAGGCGACTTTTCGGCCACGCGCGGCGCGCCGACGGGGCGCCGTATCCGACAGGCAGGTTTTGGGGGAGGCGAAGATGCCGCAGGTGACGCTGACCGTGAACGGGAAGTCCCACACGGTCGAAGTCGAAGGTCGCACGCTGCTCGTCGAGCTGCTGCGCGAGAAGCTCCGCCTCACCGGCACGCATGTGGGCTGCGACACCAGCCAGTGCGGTGCCTGCGTGGTGCATGTGAATGGCGACAGCATGAAGTCCTGCACCATGCTCGCGGTGCAGGCCGATGGCGCCTCCATCACCACCATCGAGGGGCTGGCGAAGCCCGACGGCACGCTGCACGCGATGCAGGAGGCCTTCCGCGAGTACCACGCCCTGCAGTGCGGCTTCTGCACCCCGGGCATGGTGATGGCCGCGGTGGATCTCGTGAACAAGAACCCGCAGGGCCTCTCCGAGAAGGAGATCCGCGAGGGGCTGGAGGGCAACCTCTGCCGCTGCACGGGCTACCACAACATCGTCAAGGCGATTGCCGCCGCGCAGGACGTGATCCACGGCAAGCGCGCGACGCTGGCGCCGGCCGCGGAGTAGCGGCTGCGCTGGGGGCGCGACCCGCCCCCGCACCGCATCGGGCGAAACAAGGCCCGAGCGGTATACGGACCTGCCGGGGGGCAGGCTCCGAACGCCAGTGGGAGGCTTGACGATGAACGTGGTGGCACCTTTCGAAGGCATCGGCGCGAGCGTGAAGCGGAAGGAAGACCTTCGCTTCCTCTCCGGCCGCGGCCAGTATGTCGACGACATCAACCGGCCCGGCCAGACCTACGCGCATATCCTGCGCAGCCCGCACGCCCATGCCACGATCAGGTCGATCGACACGGCGGCCGCGGCGAAGATGCCGGGCGTGGTCGCCATCTTCACCAGCGCCGACCTTACGGCCATCGGCGGCCTGCCCTGCGGCTGGCAGATCCACAACAAGGACGGCTCGCCGATGGCGGAGCCCAAACATCCCGTCCTCGCCGAGGGCAAGGTGCGCCATGTCGGCGACCCTGTCGCCGTCGTCATCGCCGAGTCGCGCGGCCAGGCCAAGGACGCCTCCGAGGCGATCGTCGTGGACTACGACGTCCTGCCCGCCGCCGTGACGAGCGAGGCGGCCGTCGCCCCCGGCGCGCCAGAGGTGCATGACGGCATTGCCGGCAACCTCTGCTATGACTGGCATATCGGCGACAAGGCGGTGAACGACGCGGCCTTCGCGGCTGCCGCCAAGGTCGTGACCTTCGAGACCACGAACAACCGCCTCGTCCCCAATGCGATGGAGCCGCGCGCCGCGCTCGGGGACTACGACACCACGACGGGCGAGCACACGCCCTACACCACCAGCCAGAACCCGCACGTCATCCGGCTGCTGATGGGCGCCTTCGTGCTGCAGATCCCGGAGGCGAAGCTGCGGGTGGTGGCCCCCGATGTCGGCGGCGGGTTCGGGTCCAAGATCTACCACTACGCCGAGGAGGCGATCGTCACCTGGGCCTCGGCGAAGCTGGGCCGGCCGGTGAAGTGGACGGGCGAGCGGACCGAGAGCTTCATGTCCGACGCGCATGGCCGCGACCATGTGTCCAAGGCTTCGCTGGCGTTGGACGCGAACGGGAAGATCCTGGGCCTGCGCGTGCATACCTACGCCAACATGGGCGCGTATCTCTCCACCTTCGCACCCTGCGTGCCGACCTATCTCTACGCGACGCTGCTGTCCGGCGTGTACACGACGCCGACCATCTACTGCGAGGTGAAGGCGGTCTTCACCAACACCGTCCCCGTCGACGCCTATCGCGGCGCGGGCCGGCCGGAGGCGACCTACCTGCTCGAGCGCCTGATGGACGTCGCCGCGAAGGAGACCGGGATCGACCGCGTCGAACTGCGCCGGCGCAACTTCATCCCGGCCGACGCCTGCCCCTACCAGACGCCAGTGGCGCTGCAGTACGACAGCGGCGACTACGAGAGCACGCTGAAGGAGTGCCTGAAGACCTCCGACTGGGCTGGCTTCGAGGCGCGGCGGGCGGAGGCGGCGAAGCGCGGCAAGCTGCGCGGCATCGGCATCTCCACCTACCTGGAAGCCTGCGGCATCGCGCCGTCGGCGGTGGTGGGCAGCCTCGGCGCCCGTGCCGGCCTCTATGAGGTCGGCACCATTCGCGTGCATCCGACCGGGTCCGTCACCGTGCTGACCGGCACGCACAGCCACGGCCAGGGACATGAGACGACCCTGGCACAGCTTGTCGCCGACCGGCTCGGCGTGCCGAT
>JAIYAI010000111.1 GCA_027489135.1 Acetobacteraceae bacterium | reverse complement strand
GCTTCGCCAGTGCCACCAGGTCCGCCAGGGATTTCAGGCCGCGGTCCGGCCGCACCGTCAGCACCAGCGCGGCCGTGCCGAACTGCACCACGGGCGTGAAGTCGCGCAGCGTCTCGTAGCCCGGGTTGGCGTGGATGACCGGGTTGATCAGCGTGGTCGAGGCATTGACGTAGAGCACGGTGTAGCCGTCCGCCGGCTGCTGCAGCACCCACTGCGTGCCGATCATGCCCTGCGCACCGGGGCGATTGTCCACGATCACGGGTTGCGGCAGGACGCCGCGCAGCCGTTCCGACAACCAGCGGGAGACGATGTCGGTCTGCCCGCCCGGCGGATAGGGCGCGACCAGGCGGATCGGGCGATTCGGCCAGTCGGCCTCCTGCGCGCGCAGCGGCAGGGCAAGCAGGCCGGCGCCCGCGCCGAGCGCGGCGCGGCGGGTGAAGCGGGTCATGGCGGTCCTCCCGGACGGTTCTTGGCGTTGAGCATGGCAGGGCTGCCATCGTCGGGCCAGCGTCGGCGGCGACGGCCTGGCAATTCCACGCACAGGGCACGAAGAGCACCAAGGCCCGAAGCAGGCCCGATCAATCCTCTGCCTTCGTGTCTTCGTGCCCTTGGCGCCCTTCGTGATGAAACCGTCAGCCGATACCGATCAGCTTTCCGCCCGGATCCCCGCGCGGCGAATGATGTCGCCCCATTTCGCCTGCTCGCGCGCCAGGAAGGCGTCGCCCGCCGCCGGCGTGTCCAGCACCGGGTCGAAGCCGAGTTCCGCCAGCCGCGCCGCATTGGCGGGATCGCGCGCGGCGAAGACCAGTGCGTCGTGCAGCCGCTGCACGGGCCCATCGGGCGTCGCCTTCGGCAGCGCCAGCATGACCCAGGTGTAGACGTCGTAGCCTGCGAGGCGCGGATCACTCTCCGCCATGATCGGCACGCCGGGCAGCGCCGGCAGCGCCCGCGGCACCAACGATGCCAGCGCCCGTGCATTGCCGCTGCGGATGTGCGGCATCACCCCGGGCAGGTCGCCGAAGACCATCTGCACCTCGCCGCCCAGCAGCGCCGCCATGGCCGGGCCCGTGCCGCGATAGGCGATGTGCTGCAGGTCGGCGCCGGTCTGCAGGTTGTAGAGCGCGCCGCCCAGATGCAGCGGCGTGCCGTTGCCGGAGGATCCGTAGTTCAGCTTGCCCCGGTTCGCCGCGGTCCAGGCATGGAAGGCGGCGAGGTCCTTCGGCGGCGCATCCGCCCGCACCACCAGGACGTAGGGCACCACGCCGAGCACGGTCGCCACCCGCAGCGACGCCGCCGTGTCGAAGGGCACCGGGTCCATCGTCAGCGGCGCCATCATGATCGAGATCGAGCCCATCAGCCCGGTGTAGCCATCCGGGCGCGCCTGGATGACGCTGCGCGTGCCGATGGTCGATCCGGCGCCGGAGCGGTTCTCGACGACGCAGGACTGGCCGAGCCGCTCGCTCATCTTCGGCGCGACGATCCGGCTGGCGATGTCGGGCGACCCGCCCGGCGCGAAGGGCACCACCAGCGTGATGGGCCGGTCCGGGAAGCCCTGCGCCCGGGCGGGCCGCGCCAGGGCTGCGGCGCCGAGGCCCGCCAGCACGGCGCGGCGGTCAAACACAATCATGACGTCCCTCCCCTTACGACGCGCGCTTGACCTGCGGCGCCGGCTGACCCGCGATCAGTACGTTGACGCAGGCGGGCCTGCCGCTGGCGACCGCGCGCTCCAGCGCGGCCGGCAGGTCCGCGGCGCGCTCCACGAACTCGCCATGCCCGCCGAGCGCGGCGGCGACCAGGTCGTAGCGCGTGCCGGGCGCCAGCTCGCAGCCATGGGTGCGCTGCGCGCCGTAGTCGCGGCGCTGGATCTGGTATTCGGCGTTCCACTTCGCGTCGTTGCCGACGACGCAGACGAAGGGCAGGTTGTGGCGGCAGGCGGTGTCGAACTCCGCCATGTGGAAGCCGAAGGTGCCGTCGCCCATCAGCGCCAGGATCGGCGCCTCCGGCCGGGCGGCGCGCGCGGCGAGCGCGAAGGGCAACGCCGCGCCGATCGCGCCGGCGACGCCGTTGATCAGCCGCGTCGGCGCCCGCAGCAGGGACTGCGCCCATTGCCCGATCTCGCCGCCATCGCAGACCAGGATGGCGTCGGGATGGGCCAGCAGGGGCTCCAGCGCAGCGCAGAGGGCCACGGGGTGGATCGGGTCGGCGGCCACGCGCAGCGGTCCCCAGGCGGCCGGGCGATGCGCCAGCGCGGCCTCCGCCGAGACGGTCCAGCCAGCCTGCGGCCCGGCGGCGCCGCGCCCCGCCTCGGCCAGCGCCGCGGCCGCTTCGCTGGGACCGCAGAGCGCGCCAAGGACCAGCCGCTCGCCGAGGCCGCGGCGGGCGCGGTCCAGCAGCGCCGGATCGGGCTCCAGCACCACCCAGCGCGCGGTGGGGGCGGCCTTGCCGAAGCGCAGCGTGAAGTCGAGCTGCTTGCCAAGCAGCACGACGAGATCGGCTTCGGCCAGCACCTCGGCCAGGGCGCCATGCGCGGGGTCGTTGATGCCGCGCGGGCTTTCCATGGGGATCACCGGGATGCCGAGCGCCCCGCGAAGCGTCGCCAGCAGCGCCGCACCGCGCGGCGAGCAGAGGGCGGGGGGCGCGATCACCACGGGGCGGGCGGCGGCGCCGATCTCCGCCAGCACCGCGACGGCCAGGCGGGGCGGCAGGGGCATCGGCACGGGCGCGAAGGCCGCCGCGTCGGGCCAGGCGATGGCGCCGGGGTCGATCTTCGCCTCGATCACGTCGGTCGGCAGCGAGAGATGCACGGGGCCGGGCCGGCCGGAGCGCGCGATGCGGATGGCGCGCGCCAGGTCCCCCGCCAGCCCGGCGGTGGACTGCGCCGCCCAAGCCGCCTTCGCCACCGGCGCGGCCAGCGCCGCGTTGTCGAGTTCCTGGAAGGCGCCCATCCCGATCTCGGCCAGCGGCGCATGGCCCGAGAGCAACACCAGCGGCACCTCCCCCGCCAGCGCGGTCGAGAGGCCGGCCACCGCGTTGGTGTGGCCCTGCCCGCCGGTGACCAGGGCAATCCCGGCCTCCCCCGTCAGGCGGCCCCAGGCATCGGCCATGTGCACGGCGGCGGCCTCGTGCCGCGTGTGGATCAGCCCGATGCCGCTGCCCAGCAGCGCGTCGTAGACCGGCATGATGTGGTTGCCGGAGAGCGAGAAGAGGGTGCGCGTGCCGGCGGCCAGCAGCGCGCGGACGAGCGCATCGGCGCCGCGGATCGGTTCTGGCATGGTCGCGGTCCTCCCGGTCGTGGGGCGGGACCTTGCCGCAGCCGCGGCGATGCCGGAAGAGCCCCCATGCGCCGCGCGCTCCTCCTCGCCGTCCTGGCCCTGCTGGGGCTGCCCCTCACCGGGCCCGCCGCGGCGCAGGACCTGTCCGGCGCCTGGTTCGGGGAGCGCTTCTTCGGCGCCGTGCTGATCCAGCACCTCAGCCACCGCGGCACGGATGGCCGCTTCACCGTGCGCTTCCGCTTCTTCGAGGGCTGCACGGAGGTCGGCGGCCAGCGCCAGGCCGGGCGCTGGGCGGTGGAGGGGACGGCCTTCCGCACCTGGATCGAGACCGTGGACGACGCCCCGCCGCGCGGCGACCTCGCCATCACCTACGAGATCGAGCACGACAGCGGCGACCGTATCGCGTACCGCGCGCCGAACGGCGTGCTGCACCGCGCCTTCCGGGTGGAGGAGGACTACGTCATGCCGCCGCCGCTGGGGTGCAACGCGGTGTCGTGACGCGCGATGACGCGTGCCCGCGCCGTTGAGCGCCCGGCCGGCCATGACCAAATCATGCGCGTACCAAGCTCGATGCCTTACCCCATGCCTTCGCTGCGGACCATCGGACTGCTTCTCGCGCTCGCAACCCTTTTGGCGCCTGGGCGGACGACGGCGCAGATGCTGGAGCGTCGGCACGAGGCACTGCGCGACGTGACCGCGACACGAGTCGTGATCAGCACCTTCCCGAATCGCGACCCGACCCTGCCATGCGTCCTCGATGCCGCGGCGCTCGAGCGGCGGGGGGTCGAGACGCTGCGCGCGGCCGGGTTGCGGGCACTGACCTTCGCCGAGGTGATGGCGCAGAGCCGGCGGGACGGAGAGTCGCTCGCACAGGATCTAGATGCGCAGAAGCGGCGCGAAGGGCTCGACCTGGATTCGCCGGAGCAGCGCCGCCGCGCAGCGTCCATCGATTTCCTGAGGGGGCTCCCCACGCTGCAACTGCTGTTTTCGACGACGTCGGTTCCCATGGGCAGCAGTTCCGCCTGTGCCCTGGCGACCTACGGCAGCTTCTTTGTCTTCCTGACCGAGGACGCTGTGAGCGGGGCCACGGGACATCGGACCTCGACGACGGGGGGCTTGCGCGCGTGGGAGGCACCGCTCGGCGCCCATGCCGCCCCGGAGGCCGATCTCCCGCAGCTCGCATTGACGCAACTCGATGCCATGACTGGCGCCTTCCTCGGGATCTGGCGCCGGGTCAACGGCCGCTGAACCTGCCACCCGCGCTATCCTTGCGCATCCGGACGAGATGCGTTAGGAATAAAAACTTGTTGTTCGCCCCGAGGACCATGACCCCCACCGCATCCCTCCCTGCCACCGTCCGCGCCGCCCTGGCAGGGGCGACGGCGCGCCCGGGCCAGGCATGCGATGGGTCCGGCGATCCGCCCAGGCGCGCATGCCGCGCTTGGCTGGGGGTCTGCCCGCGAGCCGCGCCATCGCGGCGGTCCAGCGACATGTCCGATATCCCCAGCCCCGCATCGGCCCGGGGGTTTGTCCGAAACCTGCACGCCGCACCGGATCGGGGGTTTGTCCGAAACCTGCTCGCCGCGCCGGATCAGGGGTTTGTCCAAGACCTGCACGCCGCGCCGGATCAGGGGTTTGTCCGCAACCTGCACGCCGCGCCGGATCGGGGATTTGTCCGAAACCCGCACATGCTGGCACCCTGCCGCGGATCGTCGGCTGCGCCTCGCCCGGCTCCGGGCTGACGACCCAAGGACCCTGCCCATGCCCCATGTCGCCCGCCACACCGACTACATGGCCGACCAGATCGGCACCGCGCGCCTCGTCGCCGGCCACGCCCAGCCCTTCGAGGCCGGCAGCTACCAGTCCTTCGAGATCACCTTCACCGCCGGCCGCTTCGG
>JAIYAI010000502.1 GCA_027489135.1 Acetobacteraceae bacterium | reverse complement strand
TCGCGGGAGGCCTCGATGCTGGCCCGGAGATGGGGGTTGCGGATCGCCCGCTCCATGGCGAGGTCCACCTTCCGGCCGAACAGGGCTTCCAACGCATCCTGCAGGGCCAGGACCCCGGCGAAAGACAGGCCCCTGTGCCCCGGGTCGAAATCCACCAGCAGGTCGATGTCGGAGCGCGCCGGGTCGAAATCCGTCCCCCGGGCGGCGGAGCCGAAGACGTCGAGGCGCCGCACATGGAACTGCCGGCAGAGCGCGGCGACGGCGTCCCGGTGCGTGGCAAGCTCGGCGATCATGGCCTCTCGGAGGGAGGCGGCACGGATCGTGGCTGCAAGCGCCTCACCACACCACCTCGAAGGCCGCGTTGCTGTCGGCCGGCGCCGACTCCCGCCGCTCCGCCATCGCGTAGTCGCGCAGCACCGCGGCGACGCGCAGGCGGTAGCCGGCGAAGATGCCCTCCCGTCCCGCGCGCTGGCTGTCGCGGTGGCCAGGATGGATGCGCCAGCAGCTCACCGCCGCCTCGTCCTCCCAGAAGGAGAGGCTGAGCAGCTTGCCCGGGTTGGTCAGGCTGCGGAACCGCTCGACCGAGACGAAGCCCGGCACCTTCACCAGCTCCTCCCGCAGGCGCGCGGCGTGGTCGAGATAGTCGTCGAAGCGGCCCTCGGCCGGCTCGACCTCGAAGATGACGGCGATCATGGCGGGCCCTCCCGGGGGACTGTCTGGCCCGCCAGCATAGCGCCCCGCTTCGCCCGTGGACGAAGCGCGGCGGCGCGGGCCGTGCCACCATGCGCGCCATGCTGACGCCCGCCACCCTCGCCGCCACCGCCGCCCTGCTCGGTGACCCCGCCCGCGCCGCCATGCTGCAGGCGCTCTTCGGCGGCGAGAGCCTGACCGCCGGCGAACTCGCCCGCATCGCCGGCATCGGCGCGCCGGCGGCCAGCGCGCACCTGGCCAAGCTCACCGATGGCGGCCTCGTCGCCGTGCACCGCCAGGGGCGGCACCGCTACCACCGCCTCGCCTCCGAGGAGGTCGCGGCAGCGCTGGAGACGCTCGGTGGCCTGACCATGGCGGTGGCGCCGGCCCGCAGGCCCTGGCCGCATGGCGAGGAGTTCCGCACCGCCCGCCTCTGCTGGGATCATCTCGCGGGGCGGCTCGGCGTCGCGCTGCACCAGGGGCTGACGGGGCGCGGCTGGCTCGCCCCGGCGGAGGGCGGCTGGGCCGTGACCACGACGGGGGAGGCGGGGCTCGGCGCGCTCGGGGTCGATCTCGCCGCCGCCCGTCGCGCCCGTCGCTTCGCCTGCGACTGCATGGACTGGTCGGAGCGCCGCGCCCATCTCGCCGGCGGGCTGGGGCGGGCGATCGCGGCGCGCTGCCTCGACCGCCACTGGTTGCACCGGCTGCCGCCCGCGCGCAGCGGTGATCCGCTCGGCCGGCGCCGCCTCGGCCTGACGCCAGAGGGGGCGCGGGTGCTCGACGGCGCGCTCGGCGTGCGGATCGGCGCGTGAAGCCCGCCACGGCGCTGACCCTCGCCCTGCTGCTGGCGACGGGGCTCAGCCAGTTCCACCGCACCGCGCTCGGCGTGGTGGGGCCGGAACTGGCGGCGGGGCTGGGTGCGGGGCCGGGGCTGCTGGGGGCGGCGAACGGGGCCTTCTTCCTCGCGCTGCTGCTGCTGCAGGTGCCGGTGGGGCTGGCGCTCGACCGGCTCGGGCCGCGGCGGACGGTGGCCTGGCTGACGGTGCCGGCGGTGCTGGGGGCGCTTGGCCAGGCGGTGGCGCCGGATGCGGGCTGGTTCCTGGTCGCCCGCTTCCTGCTGGGGGTGGGCATGGCGGCGAGCTTCATGGCCTCCGTCGTGCTCTGCGCGCGCTGGTGGTCGGGGCCTGGCCTGACGACGGCGCTGTCGCGCATCTTCGCGCTGAGCCAGGCCGGCATCCTGCTGGCCGGGGCGCCCTTCGCCTGGGCGGCCGAGGCGCTCGGCTGGCGCGGTGCCTATGCCGCGACGGCGGCGCTGACGCTGGTCTGCGGCGTGCTCTGGTGGCGCTGGGTCGCCGACGACCCGCCGGACCGGCCCGCGCCCGTGCGCCCGGCCGAGACCCTGGCCGAGGCGCTGCGCGGCCAGGTCACGGTCTGGCGCACGCCGGGGCTGCTGCCGGTGCTGTCCATGCACCTCGTCGGCTACGCCGTGATGACGACGGTGCTGGCGGTCTGGGCCGGGCCCTGGCTGGCGGACCGGTATGGGCTGAGCCCCGAGGCGCGGGGCGGGGCGGTGCTGGCGATGGGGCTGCTGCTCTCGGCCGGGCTGTTCTGCGTCGGGCCGGTCGAGCGGCGGCTGAATACCCGCAAGTGGCTGGTGGTGGGGCTGGCCTCCTCCGTCGTGGTCGTGCTGCTGGTGCTCGCGCTCTGGCCGGCGCCGCCGCTGGCGGCCGGCATCGCGTTGCTGAGCCTGGTCTGCGTGCTCTCCTGCTACCCGGTGGTGGTGGTCGCACATGGGCGGTCGCTGTTCCCGGACCACCTCGTCGGGCGCGGGGCGACAACGGTGAACCTGGCGCAGACCTTGGGCTGCGCCGGCCTGCCGGCGATCACGGGCTGGGTGGTGGCGGCGGCGCCGGCAGACCTCGCCTGGCCGCTCGCCTTCGGGACGCTCGCCGTGGCGCTGGCCCTCGGGATCGCGGGCTACCTGACGGGCCGGGACGCCCCGCCGCGACCGCGGCAGACTCAATCCGAGTCCAGGCCGAAGCGGGCTTGATCCCCGGCGCCGGGGCGCCGATGCCGGAGGCCATGCACCGGATTCTCCCCTGGCTCGAGGGCTGGCGCCTCGCGGTCCTTCTGATGGCGGGGGCCGGCATCGCCTCCGTGCTGGTCGGGCCGGACC
>JAIYAI010000363.1 GCA_027489135.1 Acetobacteraceae bacterium | reverse complement strand
CTGAAGAGGATGGTGATGCTGATGATGTTGCGCATCATCGGCAGGGTCACGTAGCGCAGCCGCTGGATGCCCGTCGCGCCGTCGATCGCCGCGGCCTCGTAGAGCTGGTCCGGCACGGATTTCAGCGCGGCCAGGTACATGATCATGAAGAAGGGCGCGCCGTACCAGGTGTTCACCAGGATCACCGCGAAGCGTGCCCAGCCCTTCTCGCCGAGCCAGGGGATCGGCCCGATCGAGATCGTGCCCAGCATCCAGTTCAGCGCCGAATAGGACGGGTCGAACAGCCACCACCAGGCCAGCGTGGTGATCGCCGGCGGGATGACCCAGGGCACCAGCAGCATGCCGCGCCACAGCTTCTGGCCGCGGGCGGGCAGCTCGTGCAGCACATGCGCCAGGATGAAGCCGATCGCCGCCTTGGCGATCACCGCCGTCACCGCGAAGAGCACGGACTGGAAGATGACGAGCTGGAAGGTCTCGCGCCCCAGCAGGAAGACGTAGTTGTCGAAGCCGACGAAGCGCGTCATCCGCTTGTTCAGCATCGACAATTCGATGGCGTAGAAGAAGGGATAGACCACCAGCCCGCCAATGATGGCGAGTAGCGGCAGCACCATCAGGAAGGCGAGCGTCGAGCGCCGCCGTGCCATGCGCTGCAGCGTGGTGCCACCGGGCCTTGCCGCCGGGGCGGTCACTCCCGTCGCGGCGATGGTTCCGCCGTCGGCCATACCTGCCTCCCCATGAAGTCGTGGCCCCGGCCGCGCGATGGCGGCCGGGGCCTGTCGCGTCCTAGCGGCGGAAGCCCTCGATCTCGCGCTCGGCCCAGGCCAGCACGCGGTCGACCGGTTCCTTGTTCTGCACCATGCGGGCGATCATCTTGGTCTGGATCGCCTGGGTGTACATCTGCACCGCGACTTCCGGCGGCGCCGGCGACAAGGCGATGTAGGGCTGCGCCTGGTGGTGCGGCTTCAGCGGGTAGTTGAAGACGGTGCCCTTCGGCGGCTCGACATTCGCCCAGGTCGGCAGGTCGGTCAGCGTGGCGAAGGGCGGGATGTCGTAGCCGTCAGAGGCCTCGACCATCTTCGCCACCTGCTCGCGCTGCGACAGGTGCTCGAGCAGCGCCTTGGCCGCCGGCTTGGCGCGGCTGAAGCTCCAGATCGACCAGAAGAAGTTGAGGTGCGGCACGAAATGCCCGGCCGGCCCCTTGGGCGACGGGAAGTGCCAGACCTGCGCTGCCACCTGCGGGGCATCGCGCTTGGCCACCGCCCAGGCCGAGGGCGGGTTGAAGATCAGCCCGGTGCGGCCGGAGATCAGGGCGCGGTTGTTGGTGGCGTCGTCGGCCGCGAACATCTCGCCCGGGATGTGCTGGAACAGGCGCTGGAAGTAGTCCATCACCTGGCGCACCTTGTCGTTGTTGCGCAGGGTGACCTTGCCGTCCTTGTCCATGATGTAGGCGCCGTGGCAGGCGAAGCAGGCGCCGACCCAGTCCACCGCGTCCGAAAAGGTCCCGCAGGGCAGGGCGAAGGGAAAGCCGGCCTTGTTCAGCTTGTCGGCCGCCGTCAGGAAGGTCTCCCAGGTCCAGTTCTCGGCGCCGGGCCCGAGCCGGTTCTCCGCCGGGTACATGGCCTGCACGTCGATGCCGGCATGCTGCTTCATCAGGTCGATGCGCGCGGCCGAGCCCTTGTACTGGCTGCCCATGGTGGCCGGCACCGCGTGCCACTTGCCGCCGGGCTTGCCGAGATACTCGGAGATCGGGTTGACCGGGCCGTGCTTGGCGATCAGCCGCCCCATCACGTCGTCCACGGGCTCGAGCTGGCGCTGGTACTCGAAGATGCGCCAGGTATCCATGGCGATGATGTCGTGGCCCTGGCGCGCCTGCGCCTCGGCCGCCATGGTCAGCAGCAGCTTGTTGCCGACGGAGGTGATGAAGTCGAGCTGAAGCTCGACGCGGTTCTGCCGCGCCCACTCCTCGACGATGGCGCGCACCGCGACGTTGCCGGCCGGCACCCAGTGGTCCCACAGCCCGACCGAGAGCCTGCCGCCGGTCCCCTGCGCATGCACCATCGGTGCCGCCAGGCCGCTCGTCCCCGCCGCGACGACGCCGGCGCCGCTGCGCAGCACGGTGCGGCGCGAAACCCTGATCCCTGCCATTCCCGTTTGTCCTCCCAGTGCCGAGGCGGGGCTTTCCCGCCGGGGTGTTCATTTGGTCCGTTTTTTTGCGCCGCGTCGAGGGGGTGTCTTGCGTCACGCCCTCGTGCGCGATGCTGGTCGGGCGACCGATTGGGCGCCGGGCCGGCCCTTGCGACCGGCCTGCCCCGGCGCGACCATCCGCGACCATGGACACCCAGCGCTTCGAAGCCATCGTCATCGGCGCCGGCATGGCGGGTGTGACCGCCGCCGCGCATCTCTCGGCCACGCGCCCGCGCATCGCGCTGCTGGAGGCTGAGGAGAGCGCCGGCTACCACGCCACGGGCCGGTCCGCCGCGCTCTGGATCCTGAACTACGGGCCGCTTGATGCCCGCGCGCTGTCCGGTGCCTCCCGCGCCTTCTTCGAGACGCCGCCGCCCGGCTTCACCGACGCGCCGCTGACCCGCACCCGGGCCGTCGTCTACCTCGCGCCCGAGTCGCAGCGCGCGCATTTGCAGCAGATGGTCGAGACCGGGGAGGGGCTGGTGCCGGTGCCCGTCGCGGAGATCGCGGCGCAGGTGCCGGTGCTGCGCCCCGGCTACGCCGTCGCCGCGGCGATCGAGCGCGACGCCTTCGATATTGAGGTCGCGGCGCTGCACCAGGGCTTCCTGCGCCAGGTGCGGGCGCGGGGTGGCGTGCTGGCGCTGCGCCACCGCGCCGGTCGGATCTGGCAGGACAAGGGCCTCTGGCACGCCGAGACCAGCGGCGGCGCGGTCTTCGCCGCCCCGGTCATCGTCGATGCCGCCGGCGCCTGGGGGGACGAGGTGGCGCGCCTCGCCGGGGTGCGCCCCCTGGGCCTCACGCCGAAGCGCCGCACCGCGCTGATCGTCGACCCCAGCCAACACGACTGCATGGACTGGCCGATGCTCGGCGACGCCGACCACACCTGGTACGTGCGGCCCGAGGCGCGGCGGAAGCTGATGGTCTCCCCCGCCGACGAGACCGACAGCGCCCCCTGCGACGCCCAGCCCGAGGAGATGGATGTGGCGCTGGCGGTCGAGCGCATGCAGGCCGCGCTGGATATTCCGGTGCAACGCGTCGAGCACCGCTGGGCTGGCCTCCGCACCTTCACGCCGGACCGGTCCCTGGCGATCGGCGAGAGCGAGGCACCCGGCTTCTTCTGGATGGTCGGGCAGGGCGGATACGGCATCCAGACCTCCCCCGCCGCGGGGCGGCTGTTGGCGGACCTGGTCGAGGGGCGCGCGCCGGAAGCCGCGCTGGCCGGCATCGTGGGGCAGGTCGATCCCAGGAGGTTCGCAGGATGAGCGGCGCGCCGACCTTCGACGATGTCCTCGCCGCGGCAGGCCGGCTGAAGGGCCGCGTCGTCCGCACGCCCATGCTGCGCCACCGCCTGCTGGACGAGATCGCCGGCGGCACCGTGGTGGTGAAGCCCGAGCCGCTGCAGCGCACCGGCAGCTTCAAGCTCCGCGGCGCCACCAATGCGGCTTTGTTGCTCGACCCCGCGGCGCGGCGGGGCGGTGTCGTCACGCATTCCTCCGGCAACCACGGGCAGGGGGTGGCGGCCGCGGCGCACATGCTGGGCATGCCGGCGCTGGTGGCGATGCCGTCCGATGCGCCGGCGATCAAGCGGGAGGCAACGCGGCGCTGGGGCGCGGAAATCCACCCCTATGACCGCCATGCCGTGGACCGCGACGCGCTGGCCGCCCAGCTTGCCGCGGCGCGCGGCGCCACCGTCATCCCGCCCTTCGACCATGCCCATGTCATCGCCGGCCAGGGCACCGTCGCGCTGGAACTGGTGGAGGACGCGAAGGCGCAGGGCCTGACGCTGGACGCGCTGGCGGTCTGCACCGGCGGCGGCGGGTTGATCGCCGGCTGCGCCCTGACGATGGAGGCGCTCGCCCCGGATGCCGAGGTCTGGGCGGTGGAGCCTGAGGGCTGGGACGACACGCGCCGCAGCCTCGAAGCCGGGCGGCGCCTGGCGAATGACGGTGCCGGCAGCGGCCTCTGCGATGCGCTGCTGTCGCAGCAGCCGGGCGCGCTGACCTTCTCGATCAACCATCCCCGCCTCGCCGGTGGCGTGGCGGTGACGGAGGCGGAGGTCTTCGCCGCCATGCGCTTCGCCTTCGAGCACCTGAAGGTGGTGGCGGAACCGGGCGGCGCGGTGGCGCTGGCCGCCGTGCTGGCGGGCAAGGTCGAGGCGCGCGGGCGGACCGTCGGCGTCGTCATCAGTGGCGGCAACGTCGACCCACAGGTCTTCGCCCGCGCCCTGGCGGAAGGCTGATGGCGCTCAGCCTGCAGCATAGGCCCGTCATGGTGGTGGCCGGCGTCTCCGGCCTCGTGCTCGCGCTGCTGCACGAGGTGCTGGGCGTCAGCCGGGTGACCGCGGCACTGCTGGGCTGGTGCCTGGCGACGCTGGTCTATTGCGTGCCGGTCTATCTCAGCATGCGCCGGTGCTCGCCCGAGATGCTGCGCAGGCAGGCGGAGCGGATGGACGAGAGCGAGGCCGCGGTGCTGGCGGCCAGCATCATCGCGGCGCTCGCCTCGCTCGGCGGCGTGACCTGGTTCCTGGCGATGCGCGGGCCGCTCGACCCCTGGGAGGTCGCGCTGCCGCTGCTGACCATCGTGCTGTCCTGGAGCTTCATCCATCTCGCCTTCGCCGTGCGTTACGCGCACGAGTACTGGCAGGCGATGGGCGGCATCGACTTCCCCGGCGACGAGCAGCCGCTGTTCAGCGACTTCCTCTACCTCGCCTTCACCATCGGCATGACCTTCCAGACCTCCGACGTTGCCTTCACCAGCCGGCTGCTGCGCCGGGTGGCGCTGGCGCATGCGCTGGTGAGCTTCCTGTTCAACGTCGTGATCATCGCGGCCGCCGTGAACCTGGCGGCGGGGCTGATCCAGTAGCCCCGCCGCGATCGCTCAGCGATGCGCCATGCGGCCGCGCTCGCCGCAGGCCCAGCCATGGCCGTGGACCAGGCCGTCGTCGTGGTCGTTCTCCTCGGGCCGGTTCACCTCGAGCCGGCGGGCATGCGGGGGCGTGTGCTCCCGGGCCCAGGAATGGCCGTGCACCAGGCCGTCGTCGTGATCGTGGTTCTGGGTGCTCATGATCGTGGTTCCCTGTTGACGTGGCGTGATGGGCGAAAGGCCGGGGCGGCGGCCGAAGCCACCGCCTCGGGTAGCATCAATGCGCGTGCTCGAACTGTGCGGCCTCGGTGCTGGTCGCCAGCGCCGTGGTGCTGGCCTGGCCGCCGCTCGCCGCCATGGCAACCGCGTCGAAATAGCCGACGCCGACCTCGCGCTGGTGCCGCACCGCGGTGAAGCCCTCGGACTCGGCCGCGAATTCCGCCTGCTGCAGCTCGCTGTAGGCACCCATGCCGCGGTCCTTGTAGGCGGCGGCCAGCTTGAACATGGAGAGGTTCAGGCTGTGGAAGCCGGCGAGCGTCACGAACTGGAACTTGTAGCCCATGGCGCCGAGCTCGCGCTGGAACGTCGCCGCGGCCTCGACCCCCATCTTCCGCTGCCAGTTGAAGCTGGGCGAGCAGTTGTAGGCCAGCATCTTGCCCGGGAATTCGCGCTGGATCGCCTCGGCGAAGTCGCGCGCATCCTGCAGGTCGGGGTCCGAGGTCTCCCACCACAGCAGGTCGGCATAGGGCGCGTAGGCGAGGCTGCGGGCGATGGCGTACTGCTTGCCGACACCGGGCTTGATCCGGAAGAAGCCCTCCGG
>JAIYAI010000026.1 GCA_027489135.1 Acetobacteraceae bacterium | reverse complement strand
CGTGAGCGGCGAGGCGATGGAGCGCTCGCTCGGCCTGCTCCGGCCCTTCGGACGCTTCATCGAACTCGGCAAGCGCGACTTCGCCGAGGACCGGCGCGTGGCACTGCGGCCGCTGCGGCGGAACGTGACATGGTTCGCGCTCGACGCGGACGAGATGGCGCGCGCCCGCCCCGCTCTCTGCGCCGCGGTGCTGGGCCAGCTCGCGCGGCGCCTCGGCGAGGGCGAGTTGCGGCCCCTACCGGCGACGATCCATGCGCCGGACGAGGCCGAGCTCGCCTTCCGTGCCCTCCAGGGCAGCCGCCGGATCGGCAAGCTGGTGCTGCGCCCGCCCGCGGTCGATGCGGACGCCGCGGCGCCGGCGGATATCCTGACCGACGCCGCGCGCGGCACGGTGGTGGTGGTCGGCGGGACGCGCGGCTTCGGCCTTGCCGCGGCGCGCTGGCTCGCCGACCGGGGCGTGCGGCACCTGGCCCTGCTGTCCCGCGCCGGTCCGGCGACGCCGGGGCTGGAGGCGGCGCTGGCCGATCTCGTCGCGCGCGGCGCGGCGCCGGGGGTGCAGGCCTGCGACGCGACCGATGCGGCGGCGCTGGGCCGGGCGCTGGCGCGCATCCGCGCCGCGGGGCCGCCAATTCGCGGCGTGGTGCATGCCGGGGCGGTCTTCGCCGATGGTGCGGCGGCCGCGCTCGACCCTGCGCGGGCGGAGGCGGTGCTGGCCGCCAAGCTGTCGGTCGCGGAGAACCTGGACCGGCTGACCGCGGACGATCCGCTCGCGCTCTTCCTGCTCTTCTCCTCGGCTGCGGTGCCGGTCGGCAACCCGGGGCAGCTGGCCTATGTCGCCGCGAACGCGGCCGTCGAGGCGGTGGCGCATCGGCGGCGCGCCGCGGGAAAGCCCGCGCTGGCCGTGCGCTGGGGGCCGATCGCCGATGCGGGGCTGCTCGCCACCCAGGAGGCCCTGGCGACGGCAGAGACCCTGCAGCGGCGCATCGGTGCGGCACCCATGCCGGCCGTGGCGGCGCTCGACGCGCTGCCGGCGCTGCTTGCCTCCGGCACGGTGGTGGCGGGGGTGGCGCGCATGGAATGGGGGGCGGCCGCACGGGCGCTGGCGGTGCTGAACGAGCCCTGCTTCGCGGCGGTGCGCGCCGCGACCGGGTCGGAGGTCGAGGGCGACCTGCGCGCGGCGCTGGCCGGCGCCGATGCCGCGACCGCGCTCGTGCTGCTGCGGGAGGCGCTGGCGGCCGAGATCGCGCGCATCCTGCGCCTGCCGCCCGGCACCGTGACACCCGACGCGACGCTCGGCCGGCTCGGCCTCGACAGCCTCGGGGGGATGGAATTGCGCGTGGCGCTGGAGCAGCGGCTCGGCATGCCGGTGCCGCTCACCGCGGTGACGGATACCCTCACGGTCGAGGCGCTCGCCCGGCGGATCGCCACGGGCCTGGCCGAGGGTGCGGCGCCGACCGGGGAGGCGTTGCTTGCCGCGCATGATGGCGGCAAGGCGATGGAGGTGGCGGCGTGAGCCCGCCTGATAGCGGCGGCCTCACCGCCACCGCGCGGGCGGCCCTGCTGCAGCGGCTTGCGCGCCGCGCCCCGGGCGCCGCGGTGCCGGCCGCCCCGTCGGGGCCTGTCGTGGGTCGCGGGCCAGGGCGCGACCTGTCCACCCTGCCGGGCATGGCGGACATCGCCCTGGTGCGGGAGGCCGGCGTCGCACTCGGCCTGGAGAATCCCTATTTCCGCCCGCATGAGGGTGTGGCGGGCGCCCGCAGCGTCGTCGCCGGGCGGGAGGTGCTGAACTTCGCCTCCTACAACTATCTCGGCCTGAACGGCGATGCGCGCGTCACCGCCGCGGCCAAGGCGGCGATCGACAGGCACGGCATCTCCGCTTCCGCCTCGCGCCTGGCATCGGGGGAGCGGCCCGTGCATGCGGCGCTGGAAGCCGCCCTGGCCGAGAACTACGGCACCGAGTCCTGCCTCGCCTTCGTCAGTGGCCACGCGACGAATGTGACGGTGATCGGCCAGGTGCTCGGCACGCGCGATCTGATCCTGCACGACCAGCTCATCCACAACTCCGTCGCCGAAGGCGCGCGGCTTTCTGGCGCGCGGCGTGTGGCCTTCCCGCACAACGACGCGGTCGCGGCGGAGCGCATGCTGGCGGCGGAGCGGAAGCGCCATGGGCGCGCGCTGATCGTCGTCGAGGGTCATTACTCGATGGACGGCGACGTGCCCGACCTCGACCGCTTCGCGGCGATGGCGGAGCGGTACGACGCGCTGCTGATGGTCGACGAGGCGCATGCGCTCGGCGTGCTCGGCGCGACGGGCCGCGGATCCTTCGAGCAGTGCGGCGTCGATCCTGCGCGCATCGACATCTGGATGGGGACGCTGTCGAAGACCCTCTCCGGCTGCGGCGGCTACATCGCGGGGCGGCAGTCGCTGGTCGACCTGCTGCGGCACACCGCGCCGGGCTTCGTCTATTCCGTGGGGCTCGCGCCGCCGCTCGCCGCGGCCTCGCTGGAATCGCTGTGCGTGATGCAGGCAGAGCCCGGGCGCGTCGCGCGGCTGCAGGCGAATGCGGCGCTGTTTCTGCGGCTGGTGCGGGCGGCGGGCTTCGATGCCGGGTCCTCGGCGGGCCTCGGAATCGTGCCTGTGATCATCGGCAGCTCGATCGGCGCGGCGCGGCTGGCCGCGGCGCTGTTCGAAGCGGGGGTGAACGTGCAGCCCATCCTCTACCCCGTGGTGCCGGAACGCTCGGCGCGGCTGCGCTTCTTCCTCTCGGCCGAGCATACCGAGGCCGAGATCGCGCGCACCGCGGAGGCGCTGCTGGAGGCGCGGCGGCGGCTGGCGGAGGCTGCCTGACGGCCGCGTTGCGCATCGTCCTGCTGACGCTGGAGAGCACGCTCTCGGCCGAGGCGGTGGCGGCATTCCTCGAGACCGAGGCGGGGCGGGGCGTGGTGCTCGTCGGGCGTTCGCCGCCCTTCCGCGAAGGTACGATCGCGCCGCTGCGGCAGCACCTGGCACGGTCGGGGCCGCGCTTCCTGCCCTTTCTCGTCGCCAACTACGCGCTGCCGCATTGGGTGGCGCGGCGCGGGCGGGGCTGGCTGTCCGGACGCGGTGTGCCGGTGGTGGAGATGCCAGCGATGAATGGTGCTGCGGCGCAGGCGGCGATCCGCGCGGCCAGGCCGGATCTGCTCCTGACCTTCCATTGCGACCAGATTCTCTCCGCGCAGACGCTGGGGCTGGCGCGCCTCGGCGGGATCAACCTGCATCCTTCCCTGCTGCCGGCGCATCGCGGGCCCGTGCCGACGATCCATGCGCTGGCGGAGGACCCGCCGCGCCTCGGCGTCACGGTGCATCGGACCGTGGCGCGCATCGACGCCGGCGCGATCCTGGCGCAGCGGGCGGTGGCGCTGCCCGCGGGCACCACCGCCTCCGCCGCCGCGCGCGCGCTGCATCTCGCCGGCGTGCCGCTGCTGGAGCAGGTGGTCGCGGACCTCGCCGCGGGCGTGGCGGCGGAGCGCGTGGTGGCGCCGCTGCCCTATTGCCCTTTCCCGTCGGCGGCGCTGCTGCGGCGGGTCCAGCTGGTCGATGCCGCGGACTGGCGCGCTGCCCTCCGCGTGCGGGTGGGCTGACGCGGCGTTCCGACGGGGTTAGTGTCGGCCCGGGACAGAGGGGACCAACCCATGCCGGACGGCGCCCGGGCGACCAGCCTGCCGATCATCGATCTCGCGCCCCTGGCGGAGGCCGCCTCGGGCGAGGCGCGCGTCGCCGCCGCCATCCATGCCGCCTGCACCGGCCCCGGCTTCTTCTACGTTGCGAACCACGGCATTCCCGACGCCGTCATCCGCACGGCGACGGAGGCGGCGCGGCGCTTCTTCCACCTGCCCGCCGAGGTGAAGCGCAACACCAAGGCCAACCTGGTCCACCGCGGCTGGCACGCCGCCGGCGGCGCGGTGATGAAGGGGGCGAAGAAGCCGGACCTGAAGGAGTTCTACTCCATGGGTCTCGACCTGCCGGCCGACCATCCGGCGGTGCTGGGGGGCGAGAAGCTGCGCGGGCCGAACCAGTGGCCGGCCGAGCAGCCGGACCTCAGGCCGGCGATGGAGGCCTATTTCGCGGCGGTCGGCGCCTGCGGGGCGAAGCTGCTCTGCGCCGTCGCGGTCAGCCTCGGCCTGCCGCGCGATTTCTTTGCGCCGCATTACAGCCTGCCGCTGCAGCGCACCCAGGCGATCTTCTATCCCCCGCAGCCGCCCGACGACGACGACCAGTTCGGCCTCGCTGCGCATACGGATTTCGGCTGCATCACCCTGCTCTGGCAGGATGACAGCGGCGGGCTGGAGGTGCGGGAGCGGCAGACCGGCGAATGGATTCCCGCGCCACCCATTCCGGGCACGCTGGTGGTCAATGTCGGTGACCTGCTCGGGCGTTGGAGCAACGACCGCTTCGCCTCCACCCCGCATCGCGTGCGCAACCTCTCGGGGCATGAGCGCATGTCGATCGCCACCTTCTACGACCCCGACTTCGCGGCGCCGATCGATCCGCGTGCCCTTGGTGCCAGCGACCCGCACTACGCACCGACGACGGCGGGGGCGCATATCCTCGCCTGCTTCGACGCCGCCTTCGCCTATCGCAAGCAGAGTTGAGCCAGGCTCCGCGGCGGTTCCTCTTCCTGCAGGGGCCGATCAGCCCCTTCCTCGCCCAGGTCGCGGCCGGGCTGCGCGCGCGGGGCCATGGCGTCCACCGTATCAACCTCTGTCTGGGCGACCGGCTGTTCTGGGGCCCCGATGCCGTCGACTATCGCGGGCGGTTCGAGGACTGGACCGGCTTCGTCGCGGACTTCCTGGACCGCCACGCCATCACCGATCTCGTGCTGCTGGGCGAGCAGCGGCCTTATCACCGCGTCGCCATCGCCGTCGCGCAGGCGCGCGGCATCGCGGTGACGGTGACCGATTTCGGCTATCTCCGCCCCGACTGGATCGTGCTGGAGCGCGACGGCATGGGGGCGGAGAGCCGCTTCCCGCGCGACCCCGACGCCATCCGGGCGCTGGCCGCGCGCTGCCCGCCGCCCGACCTCGCACGGCGCTTCGAGGACGACTTCCCGCAGCAGGCGGTGTGGGACGTGACCTTCCACCTGGCCTCGCTGCTGCCCTGGCCGTTCCGGCACTACCGGCGCTGGGTGCTGGACCATCCGGTGCCGGCCTATCTCGGCACGGCGCTGCAACTGCTGCTGCGCAAGCGGCAGACGCGGCGGGCCGCCGATACGCTGGCACGGCTGCGTGCCGCCGGCGCGCCGCTCTACTGCTTCGCCATGCAGATGGAGAACGACTACTCCGTCCGCGCCTATTCCGACTTCGCCGACAACGACAGCGCCATCGCGCTGACGGTGCGCAGCTTCGCGCAGCACGCGCCGGCGACGTCGCACCTGCTGGTGAAGGTGCATCCGCTCGATCCCGGGTTGAAGCGCTGGGGCCGGCGCGTGGCGCGCATCGCCGCCGCGGCGGGTGTCGAAGGGCGGGTGCACCTGCTGGACGGCGCGCTGGCGATGACGCCTGTGCTGGAGGCCTGCCGCGCCGTGGTGACGATCAACAGCACCGTCGGCATCGGTGCCATCGCGGCGGGGCGGACGGTGAAGGCGCTGGGCCGCGCGCTCTACGACATCGAGGGATTGAGCTGGCGCGGGCCGCTCGACGGCGTCTGGGACGCGCCGCCGCCCGATCCCGATCTCGCGGCGGATTTCATCCGCGCCATCGCCGGCTGCCTGCATGTGCGGGGCGTGTACTACGCGCGGCCCGGGCTGGACGCGGCGGTGGCGGCGACGGTCGCGCGGCTGGATGCCGGGACGGTGGGCGAGCCGCCGGGTGATGGCGTCGCGGCGTTGGGTGGTGTGACCCAGTAGATCGTGGTCGCAAACCGGTTCGCTTGCCGATATGACGGGGCGCGCCAGATGAGAAGCGCAGAGACGCGTCCCAGGGAGACCAGAACCGATGCATCGTCGTGACCTG
>JAIYAI010000425.1 GCA_027489135.1 Acetobacteraceae bacterium | reverse complement strand
CAGGTCCTGCATCGCCGGCGCGCTGCCCCGATAGGGCACGTGGTCGAGGTTCGGCGCCTTGCCCTCCGAGGACAGCATCGCGCCGAGGAGATGCGGCGCGGAGCCGATGCCGGAGGAGCCGAAGCGCACGGCGCGGGTCCGCGCAGCGGTCAGGTACTGCTCGAGCGTCTTGTAGGGAGAATCGGCGCGGACCAGGATGATGTTCGGCGCCTCGACCAGCATCGCCATGTGGGTGAAGTCGGCGATCGGGTCGAAGGGCAGGTTCGGCATGGTCGCCGCCGAGAAGACATGCACCGAGGCATGGCTGACCAGCAGCGTGTAGCCATCGGCCGGCGACTTGGCGACGAAATCGGTGCCGATGACGCCGCCCGCGCCCGCCCGGTTCTCCACCACCACGGTCTGGTTCAGCGCGCTGCCGAGCGCCGGGGCGATCAGCCGGCTGACCGTGTCCACCAGGCCGCCGGGGGGGAACTGGGCGATCAGGCGGATCGACCCGCGGGTCGGCCAGGCGCCCGAGACCTGGGCATGCGCCAGGGCCGGGGCGGCCAGCAGGCCGGCGGTGGCGGCGAGGAGGTGACGGCGGTTCATTCAGTGCGCTCCGCTGAGGCAGGGAGCGGGTCTACCTGCCGACGGATTGCGCATCCGTAACCCGACCGACAGGTGATCCCGCGAAGACGGGGCGGGATCAGCAATCGGCGTGCCGCCGGGCGACCGCGCGCCCTGGTCAGGCGAAGAGGAAATCCGCCGCGGTCAGGGCTGTCACGCCATCCACCTGAATCCGATCCGTTGGGCCGAATTCGATCGTCACGGCGCCAACCCCGGCGATCAGGGTGAGGTCCTCGATCCCGTGGATATCCACCGCGGCGAAGGCGGTGAGGTCGATCACGTCCCGCGCCTGCTCGAAGTCGAAGATGCGGTCCAGCCCGTTCCCGACCTGGAAGACGAAGGTGTCGGCGCCGCCCTCGACGCTGGTCGTGCTTCCGCTGTCGCCCCACATGCGGTCGGCCGTACCGCCGCCGCTGATGAGCACGTCGTCGCCGAAGCGGACCTTGGTGGTAGCCCCGCTGAGCACCGTGCCGGCATCGCCATACATGACGTTGACCTGGTTGCCGACGCCGCCGATCAGCGTGTCGTTGCCGCAGCGCACCGCGTCACGCATCTCCCCCGCGTCGCCATAGGCGATCTGCTGGTCGACGAAACCGTTCCCGAGCAGGATCAGGTCGTCGCCGCCGCGCGCCTTGCCGAACATGGTCTGTGCGTCGCCGCGGAGGAACTGGATGTGAAAGAGGCCCGGAATGTCATCGACATCGCCGCCGACCAGCGTGTCGTTGCCGCCGCGGGCGTCGTCCCGCATGGTCACGGCATCGCCGTTCAGGTCGTTGCCGCGGCCGTTGTCGCCGCCGAAGAGCTTGTCCCTTCCGCCAAGGGCGCGATCGCGGAGCTCGAACCCGTCGCCGGAGAGGGCGTTGTAGACGACGCCGTAGGTCGAGGTCCCGGCCTCGCCGTCGCGGCCGAACAGCCGATCATCCCCGCCCGCCGCATCCTCGCGCAGCGTCTGGGCATCGCCGATGATGTTGTTGTCCTCACGGGCCTTGCCCTTCAGGCGTTGGTTCCCGCCGACCTGGGTACCGGAAAGGCCGGCGCCATCGCCGAGAAGGGTTTGAAATTTTGCCACGCCCTGTCTCCCATGCGTGGCCGGAAGCATGGATTTGAAGAGACATGAACGCAATGACCGTATTTGTTGCATCCTGTCGCAGCCACGGCACGACGGCCTGACGGGCCCGCGCGCCCGAGCCATGGGCGCGCCCGGCCGCTAGCAGTCAGGCGCGGGAGGCGACCGCCGCGCTCCAGGGGGAGGCGACGTCGCTGATGCCGTCCAGGCTGCCATCCGGCGCGCGGCGGATGATGTTCGGGCAGGCGAAGTTGATCGGCATCGCCGCATGTTCGACCACCGTCACCGGGGCATCGGCGGCCAGCGCCTCCATTACCGGCGCGCCGAGCCGGTTGTCGGCGGTCACGCCCTCGACGCCGGAGACGTCGATGCGCGGGTGGTGCGCCGCCTCCTCGACCGACATGCCGAAATCAGCCGCGAAGGCCAGGGTCTGGAAGACGCTCGCCATGATGCGCCGCCCGCCGGAGGCGCCGCCGGCGATCTCCGGCGCGCCGTCCTTGGCCACGATCACCGGGGACATGTTGGTCAGCGGCCGCTTGCCCGGGGCGATGGCGTTCGGCGTGCCGGGGCGCGGGTCGAACCACATGACGCCGTTGTTCATCAGCACGCCGGAGCGTGGCAGCACGAGGCGGCTGCCCATGGAGGAGAGCAGCGTCGTCGTCATCGACACCATCATCCCATCGCCGTCGCAGACGGTCAGGTGCGTGGTGCAGCTTTCCGCCGCCTTGGGTTCCGCCTCGCCGAGGCCCTCCAGCCGCTCGGCATAGGCCGCACGCATGACGCGGGCGAGTTCGGCATACCAGGCGACCGAGGGCGCGCGGCCCGACCAGTCGGCGCCCATCATGCCGCGCATCACCTGCCTGAGCGTCGGCGTCGCGGTGAGCCCGTTCGAGAGGATGAAGCTGCGGCCGTCGCGCCAGGGCACGGTGACGGCAGGCAGCACGCGTGCGCGGCAATTCGCCATGTCGGCCGCGGAGATCACCCCGCCGCAGTCCTTCATGTCGGCGACGATCTGCGCCGCGATCTCGCCGCGGTAGAAATCGTCGAGCCCCGCCTCCTGCAGCCGCGCCATGGTCTGCGGCAGGTTGCCGAGCGTGAAGAAGCCGGGCGCGCCCTGGTAGGGCGGCACGCGCGGCAGGCCGTTCGGCAGGTAGATGCGCGCGCTTTCAGGGTAGAGCTTCAGCACGCTGGCGGAGGTCGCGATCTTCAGCGTGGTGAACCAGTCCGCCGGCAGCCCGCGCTTTGCATGCGCCACGGCCGGCGCCAGCACGTCGCGCATCGGCAGCCGTCCATGCCGCTGGTGCAGCAGCGCATAGCCCGCGACCGAGGAGGGAATGACGCAGGAGAGCGGGCCATGGACGTTGCGGTCGCCCTCCACCTCGGGCCAGGGGAAGAGGTCGTATTTCATCACCCCCGTCAGCTTGAAGGCCGCGGGATCGAGGCCGGCCGGCGCCACGGGCCCGAAATCGAAGGTCTCGGCCTCGGCACCAGGGCGCATCACCTGGGTGAAGCCGATGCCGCCCAATCCGCTGTTCCAGGGCTCGAGCGCAGCGAGGGTGAAGGCGGTGGCGACGGCAGCATCGGCCGCGGAGCCGCCGGCTTCCAGCATGGCCACGCCCGCCTCGGCCGCCGCCTTGACCTGGGAGACGACCATGCCGCCGCCGCGCGCCGCATGGGCGGCGGGCTTCCGCAGGGACCAGTGCTGGGTGACGTGCGGACCGGGGGTGAAGTCCAGGCTCATGGCGCGATCCTCCGGCGGGATGGGGCCCCGCATGTGCGGGGCATGGTCCTGCCTCGGGCGGCGGCGGGCAAGCCCGGGACCGCAACGGACTTGCCCCGCGCGTTGCAACCTCGGTAGGCTCAGTCGTCCAGGGAGGCACGATCCATGCGCATGCTCGTTCTGGGAGTGGCCTTGGCGGTCGGCGTGGGAACGGCCGCGGCGCAAAGCCTCGAAAAGGGCTATTCGGGAAACGGCACGGTGCGCGACGGCAGCGGCCGGATCATCGGCAACGTCTACACGGCGCCCGGCAGCAACAGCTCCACCTACCGCGACGGCAGCGGTCGGATCACCGGCAACAGCACCACGGCGCCGGGCAGCAACACGACCACCTACCGGGACGGCAGCGGGCGGATCACCGGATCCTCCTACCGCGACCCGACGACGGGCACGGTGACGACGCGCGACGCGGACGGGCGGATCATCTCCTCCCGCTGACGCCTCACTCCTTCCAGGGCCGCCGCGCCCAGAGCGCGCGCAGCGCGGCGAGGTCCTCGGCCATCATCCGCGCATAGTCCTCGCCGATCAGGGGGCGCAGCGGCAGGTCGAGCTTCGCCGCCTCCGCGAGGAAGCCGGGATCGGCCATCGCCTCCCGGAAGGCCTGCTCCAGCCGCGCGCGGATCGGCGCCGGAATGCCGGGCGGACCGGCGATGCCCCGCGCGCTGCCGCCGACGCAGTCGAAGCCCTGTTCGCGGAAGGTGGGCACGTCCGGCGCGCCGGACCAGCGCGTCGCGCCGGCCTGGCCGAGGCAGCGCACCCGCCCCTCCCGCCGGAGCGGCGCGCCTTCGCCCATGTTGAAGGCGCCGATCGGCAGGCGCTTGCCGTAGAGGTCGCGCAGCGTCGCCGCCGTGCCGTTGTAGGGCACGTGGATCAGCTTCACGCCGGCGGCGTATTCGAAGGCGATCTGCAGGATGTGGTCGTCGGATCCGACGCCCGCCGTGCCGACGCCGAAGGCATCGGGATCCGCCCTCGCGGCCGTCTGCAGGTCCTTGAGGTCCTTCCAGGGGCTGTCCGGCACCACCCAGAAGCCGCCCGGATCGTCGACGACGCAGGCGATGTAGGTGAACTCGCTCGGGCGATACCGCACCTGGCGCTCGATGCTGATGGCGTTCATCGCCGTGTTGGTGGCGGCCCCCAGCGTGTAGCCGTCCGGGGCGGCGTTGAAATTGGCCTCGAAGGACAGCTGCCCGCCGGCGCCGGGGCGGTTGTTCACGACGAAGCGGCTGCCCGGCAGGCGGGGTGCGACGTAGGTCAGGACGAAGCGCACCATGGTGTCGACGCCGCCGCCGGCGAGGAAGGGCACGAAGACCTCGATCGGGCGCTCGTGCGGCCAGCCCGTCTGGGCGCGCGCGACATGCGGCGCGAGGAGGCCGGCGGCGAGCAGGGCGCGGCGCTGGATGCGGGCCATGGGTGGCGTTCCCCCGGTTGGACGCGGTACTTGCGCGGGAGCGTGAGGGGCGGCCGCGATGCCGTCCAGTCCCCGGGAGGCGAGGGCATGGGCATGACGGACGAGGAGCGGGCCGCCTTCGGCGTGGTCGGGGACTGGCCGGTCGCCTGGCGCCACCAGGTGCGCTGGGGCGAGTGCGACGCGCTCGGCCACATGAACAACGTCGCCTACCTGATCCTCTGCGAGAACCTGCGGGTCACACCGGGCTGGACCGGGCTCGGCGGCAGCTTCGCGCCCGGCGCGGTGACGCCCGTCGTCGCGCAGATGGAGGCGCGCTACGTCAAGTCGCTGGAGTTCGAGGACGAGGCGCTGGTGACGATGCGTTTCGCCAGCGTGCGCCGCACCAGCTTCATCCACGACTACGCGATCTGGAAACAGGGGCTCTGCTTCGAATGCCGCACCGTGCTGGTCTCGGTCGACCAGGGGCTGGGGCAGAAGGTGCCGGTGCCGGCCGCGATCCGCGCGGCGATGATCGCGGCGGGGGCGAAGGACGAGGCGTGATCCCGTCCCGCCGCTATCCGCCGGCCGCGGCAGGGGGAGAGGGCGAGGCCGTGCCCTGCTCGGCGCCGGGCGGTGGCATGAGGTAGAGCGCGCCGGCGAAGGTCAGGTAGACCGCGAGGAGCAGGACGCCGGTGAACCAGGCGCTGCGCCCGCCGCTCGTGACCAGCGCCGCGGTCAGGGCGGCGAGCATCATCATCGCCACCGCGCCCATCCAGAACTGCAGGGACATGGGCGCGGGGCCGATGACGTAGCTGGCCAGCACCAGGACCGGCGCGACGAACAGCGCGATCTGCGTGGCGCTGCCCAGCGCGATGGCAATGCTGAGGTCCAGCCGGTCCCGGCGCGCCGCGGCGAAGGCGGCCGTCATCTCGGCGGCCGCGCCCACCAGCGCCACGACGACGAAGCCGACGAAGGCGTCGGACATGCCGATGGCGCGGGCGGCCACTTCCACCGACGCGACGAAGACCTCGCTGACCAGGGCGACGAGCACCGTCACGCAGGCCAGCACGCCGATCGCCAGTCCGATCGGCCATTGCTCTCCCGCCTCGCCCTCGGCCTGTCCGGCGCCCTGGAAGAACTCGCGATGCGTCTTCAGCGAGAAGAGCAGGCCGAGGCCGTAGACCACGATCAGCAGGACCGCCAGCAACCGGCTCAGATCCTGCACGAAGCCGGCGGCATCGCCGCCGCCCGCTGCCGGCACGGTGGAGGGCACCAGCAGCGCGACCACGGCGACGAAGAGCAGGCTGGCCTGCAGCCTGGCGCTGGCGACGTTGAACACCTGCACGCGGTGGCGCAGCCCGCCGAGCAGGAAGCACATGCCCAGCATGAACAGCGTGTTCGCCACGATGGCCCCGGCGACAGAGGCCTTCACCAGCATGTATTCGCCGGCGCGGAGCCCGGTGAGCGCGATCATCAGCTCCGTCAGATTGCCGAGCGTGGCATTGAGCAGCCCGCCGACCGCGTCGCCCGTCTTCTCCGCCACCGCCTCGGTTGCGCGGCTCAGCAGCGCGGCGAGCGGCATGATGGCGAGCACGGAGAGGAGGAAGAGCGCCACGCCCTCCCCGGCGCCGAGATGTTCGGCCAGCAGCGCGACCGGCACGCAGGGCAGCAGCCAGAGCATCGGCATCCGCCGGATTTCGGCCCAGAGAAGGATCATGACGCCGCCCGATGCTGCCGGACGCCAAGCCTAGGCCCGGGGGCCGGCGGCCGGTAGGGCGGCTTAGGCGCGATCAGCCGCTGCTGAGGCGCACCTCCACCTCGTGCTCCACGAAGCGCCATTCCGGCGTGGCGCGCAACCGGTCCAGCATGCTGTCGAAGGCGGCTTCGTCCGCGGGGGCGAATTCGAACCAGGTCAGGAAGTCGAAGGGCTCGCCAAGCTCCCGGCAGTGATGCAGTCGCCGTGCGACGCCGGGCAGGTAGTCCATGCCGATGCCGATATGGCGGGACTGCTCCTCGAAGATCGTGCGGCGCTCGTCCTGGGCGAGGTCCCACCAGGCGGCCGACTTGCGGATCGGGATCAGCGCGGCGCGGGTGGCGGCGGGGCGGCCGAGCCCTTCCTGCCGCGCGCCCATGGCGTCGAGTTCGGCACGCATGGAATAGCGCGTGTTGCTGGTGGTGCCGCGCAGGGTCCAGGCGGCGCCGGCGGGCGGCGCGGCGGCCGCGCCTTCCAGCACGGCGAGGCGCGGCGCGGGGGCGAGGCCGGGCCCGGCGACGGCGGCGATGCGCTCGACCTGCCAGGGGCCGGCATCGCCGGCGGCGAAGAGGACGGGAAGCGGCGGGGGCATGGTACACCTCGGGCGTGGGCTGATCCGACCGTGTTTCGCTCCGGGCGCTCCCGCGGCTACTCTGCCAGCAACCACGTCCAGGACAAGAGGAGGCCAGGATGCCCGTCATGCAGGTCCGCGGTGTCGCGATCCCCTATGAGATCCTGGGCGACAGCGGCCCCGTCGTCATCATCACACCGGGCGGGCGGCGCGGCATGGAGTCCGACCGGGCGCTGGCCGCCCTGCTGGCCGAGGGCGGCTGCCGCGCCATCATCCATGACCGGCGCAACACCGGCGCCGCCGACATCGCCCTGAGCGGCGAGAGCGAGAGCGTCGAGCAGGCCGAGGACATCCATGCCCTGCTGACCGCACTCGGCGCCGCGCCGGCCTATGTGGCGGGCTGTTCCTCCGGCGCCCGGGCGTCGCTGCTTCTGGCGCTGCGGCATCCGCAGGTGGTCCGCGCGCTGCTGCTCTGGCGGGTCACGGGCGGGCCCTATGCCGCGAAGCGCCTCGCCTTCAACTACTACGAGCAGTACCTCGCGGCGGTGGAGAAGGGCGGCATCGACGCAGTCGCCGAGACCGAGCATTTCGCCGCGATGATCCGTGCGAATCCCGGCAACCGCGCGCGCCTCGACGCGATGGGGGCGGAGGCGTTCCGGGCGCAGATGGAGACCTGGCTGGCCGCCTTCCGCCAGACCGCGCTCGAGCCCGTGGCGGGGCTGACGGTGGCCGAGATGCGGCGCCTGACCATGCCGGCCGTGGTGGTGCCGGGCAATGACCGCGTCCACCCCGCCGCCGCCGCCCAGGCCGCGCATCGGCTGATGCCCAACGCCACCTGCGCCGAGGTGCTGACGGACCCCGTCGACCAGGATGTCGACTTCGCGGGCTGGGAGGCGGCGAATGCCCGCCTGGCCGCGGTGTTCCTCGACAGGATCCGCGCCTGCGAGAGGGCGTGACCCCCGCTTGACGCGGCGACCGCAGGCGGCGTTTCTCTTGTGCACCTGCGGAGGGGTTTCATGACGCATCGCCTGCGACGTCGCGACCTGGCGCTGGCCGGTGCCGCCCTCGCCCTGCCGGCCCGGGCGCAGACCGCCTTCCCGAGCCAGCCCGTGCGCATGCTGGTGCCGCTGGCCGCCGCGACGCTGACCGACATCCTCGCCCGGCTGCTGGCCGACCCGATGGCGCGCGCGCTCGGCCAGCCCGTGGTGATCGAGAACCGGCCCGGCGCCAATGGCGTCGTCTCCGTTACCACGCTGAAGCAGCAGCGACCCGACGGCTACACGGTGCTGCTGGCCGGGGTCTCCCTGGTCAGCTTCAACCCGCATCTCTACCGCAACCTGCCCTACGATCCGGACCGCGACTTCACCTGGATCGCGCCGGTGGCGAACACCGCCTTCATGCTGGTCGCCAGCAGGCAGAGCGGGATCACGACGGTCGCACAGTTCCTGGAGCGGGCGAAGGCGTCGCCCGGGGAACTCACCTATGGCAGCGCCGGTATCGGCAACTCCACGCATCTCGCGATGGAAATGGTGGCCGACGCCGCCGGTATCCGCCTGCAGCACGTGCCCTACAGCAACCGCCCCGCGGTGACGGCGCTGCTGAACGGGGAGATCGAGACGATGCTGGCCACCGTCGGCACGGTGATCAACCAGGCCCGGGCGGGGCAGCTCGTGCCGCTGGCCGTGCTGATGGACCGCCGTGCCAAGGAATTGCCCAACGTGCCGACCCTGAAGGAGGCCGGCATCGACGCGCCGACCATGCCGGGCTGGTACACGCTGGTCGGCCCCGCCGGGATGCTCGACGTGCCGCAGGAACGCCTGAACGACGCCATGCGCACGGCGCTCGCCGAGCCCGCGGTGCGGGAGCGGCTGGCGGGGATGTACATGGAGCCGATCGACGGCACGCCGGCGGCGATGCGGCGTCTCTACGAGCAGGACAGCGCGGTCTGGGGCGCCTTCATCAAGCGCCGCGGCCTGGCGCTGGAGTGATCAGCAGGCGACGACGAGGTCCACCTCGACCAGCGCGCCCACCGCCAGGCCGGTGACGCCGACGCAGGTCCGCGCCGGCAGGCCGGCGGCGAAATACTGCTCCCACACCGCGTTCATCGCCGCGTAGTCGCGGGCGAATTCGGTGAGATACACGCGGGCGAAGACGGTGCGGCCCATCTCCGCACCGCAGTGGCGCACCACCTCCTCCAGGTTGCGCAGCACCTGCTCCGTCTGCGGCACGATGCCGCCCTCGATCAGCACCTTGCCGCCGCCTGGCAGGGTCGGCATCTGGCCCGTGACGAAGAGGAAATCCCCGGCCCGCACCGCATGGCTGAAGGGCGCCACGCGGTCCGGCGCGCCCGGGGCCATGAAGCGCGTGATCTCGAGGCTCACAGACCGCGATCCGCCTTCGTCGCGGCCAGATCGTCCTCCAGGAACCCCTGGATGATCTCCTCCATGCTCTCCTGCTCGGAGAAGCCGAGGAACCGGCGCGCGCGCTCGGCGGTGAAGCTGGCGGGCCAGCCGCCGACGATGGCCTCGATCGCGGCATCCGGCGCCGGACGCACCCGTGCCCGCGCCGCCGGCCCCGCCACCGTCTCCAGCGCCGTCAGCATCTTGCCGACCGTGATGCTGCGCCCCGGCGGGTTGATGCCGCGGTCGATGCCGAGCGCCGCGGTGTCCATGGTCATCGCATGCAGGAACCACTCGACCGCCCGGCGCGGCGAGCAGATCCAGACGGCGAACTCCTCCGGCACGGGCAGGTCGGTCTCGAGGCCCAGCAGGGGCTCGCGCAGGATCGCCGAGACGAAGCTGGAGGCCGCCTTGTTCGGCCGGCCCGGCCGGATGATCACCGTGGGCAGGCGGATGTTGACGGCATCCAGGTATCCCTTGCGGGACGCATCCTGCAGCAGCAACTCGCCGATCGCCTTTTCCGCGCCGTAGCTGTTGGTGGGAAGCTGGCGGGCATCGTCTTCCAGCCGCGCCTCCTGCCCGCCGGAGAAGCTGGCGACGGAGGAGGTGAAGACG
Organism: Acetobacteraceae bacterium; assembly: GCA_027489135.1. Classification (GTDB taxonomy): domain Bacteria; phylum Pseudomonadota; class Alphaproteobacteria; order Acetobacterales; family Acetobacteraceae; genus JAIEOP01. The sequence goes on along the minus strand of JAIYAI010000425.1, from coordinate 4,480 downwards.
ACGCGCGGCGGAGCGGGAAGCGCCCGGCAGGCCTGCAGCACCGCCAGCGTGCCGTACAGGTTGACCTTCAGGCCGAGGTCGAAATCGGCCTCCGCCTGGGCCGAGACCACCGCCGCGAGATGCACCACCACATGCGTCCCCGGCGGGATGGCCTTGGCCACCTGCGCGGGATCGGCGACGTCGCCGCCCAGGCAGGTGACGGGGAAGGGGGCGTCCGGCGCTGCCGGTGCGGCGAGGTCGAAGAGGGTGAGGCCGGTGACGGCCTTGCCGCCCAGCGTTCCGTCCTTCGCCAGGCGCCGCGCCAGCTTCTGCCCGAGGAAGCCGCCGCCGCCGAGGATCGTGATCTGCATGCCGGCTCTCCAACGCCTGATCGGAGGCCCGGTTTGCCGGGCGGCGGGGGCGGGTGCAAGCGCTTGGACAGGGCAGGCCGACGGGGCCATGGTCTCCCCATGATCCCGTCCCGCCCGTTCCGCCTCCTCATCAACCGCCATGCCGGCACGCCAGGCATCGCCGTGCTGCCGGAGGGCGGCTGGCGCCGGGCCCATGCGGCGATCACGGCCTGGTCCGGCTACCTGCCGACGCCGCTGCGCGACCTGCCCGATGTCGCCGCCGCCGCGCGCGTCGCGCAGGTGCTCTACAAGGACGAGGGCGGGCGGTTCGGCCTCGGCAGCTTCAAGGCGCTGGGCGGGGCCTTCGCCGTGATGAAGCTGCTGCAGGCGGAACTGGCCCGGCGGCGCGTGGCGAACTCGGCCTCCGGCGCCGACCTGGAAGCGGGGCGCTTCCGCGAGACCACCCAGGCCATCACCGTGACCTGCGCGACGGACGGCAACCATGGCCGCAGCGTCGCCTGGGGCGCGCAGCGCTTCGGCGCGCGCTGCGTCATCTGGGTGCACGAGCATGTGAGCCAGGGCCGCCGCGACGCCATCGCCGCCTATGGCGCGGAGATCCGCGTCGTCCCGGGCAATTACGACGACGCCGTCCGCGCCGCCCAGGCGGAGGCCGACCGGCAGGGCTGGTTCGTCGTCTCCGACACCTCCTACGAGGGCTACACGGAGGTCCCGCGCGACGTGATGCAGGGCTACCGGCTGATGGCCGAGGAGGCCGTGCGCGACCTGCCTGCCCCGCCGACCCATGTCTTCATCCAGGGCGGCGTCGGCGGCGTCGCGGCCGCTGTCTCCGTGCAGATTCGCGCGCGCTTCCCGAAGGCCGTGCCGAAGCTGGTGGTGGTGGAGCCCGACAAGGCCGCCTGCCTGCTGGCGAGCGCCGAGGCCGGCCAGCCCACGACCATCGCCGGCGACCTCGATACGCTGATGGCCGGGCTTGCCTGCGGCGAGCCCTCGCTGCTCGCCTGGCAGGAACTGGAACGCGGCGCGGCGGCCTTCATGGCGGTGCCCGATGCCGCGGCGGTCGACTGCATGCGGCTGCTGGCGCGGCGCGAGGCGCCGGTGGTGGCGGGCGAGAGCGCGGTGGCCGGCCTTGCCGGGCTGCTGCTGGCGGCGCGGGAGCCCTATGCCCGGGCCGCGCTGGGGCTGGAGGAGGACAGCCGCGTGCTGCTGTTCGGCACGGAGGGCGCGACCGATCCGGCGCTTTACGCACAATTGCTCGAGGGACAGGGGTGATTGCGCCGGACCGGCCCTGTCATCTATCTGTCACGGGACTGTCACGCGCCAGCAAGGAAGGGCCGCTAGTGGCGCGCCCGACCCACGAACACGGGAGACCACGTCAATGATCGATCGTCGCACCCTGCTGACGGGGGCCACGACGGCCGCCCTCGCCACGCCGGCCCTGCCGCTGCGCGCCCAGACCCGCACCGAGATCCAGTTCTGGTACGGCCTTGCCGGCGTGCTGGGCGAGCGCGTGGCCGAGCAGGTCAAGCGCTTCAACGACAGCCAGGCCGCGGTGAACGTCGTCGCCAGCTTCAAGGGCAGCTACACCGACGTCATGACCGGCGCCATCGCCGCCTGGCGCGCCGGCAACCCGCCGCATATCGTGCAGATCTTCGAGGTCGGCACCGCCACCATGATGGCCGCGGGCCCGGCGATCCGCCCGACGCACCAGCTTCTCGCCGACGCCGGGGTGCAGCTCGACCCGAAGCAGTACCTGGCGGGCGTGCGCGGCTACTACAGCGACACCCAGGGGCGGCTGGTCTCCATGCCGCACAACTCCTCCTCCGCCGTCATGTGGATCAACCTCGACGCCTTCGAGAAGGCGGGGCTGTCCACCACCAACCTGCCCAAGACCTGGGCCGAGGTGCGCGCGGCGACGGAGAAGCTGAAGGCGGCGAACGCCACGCCGGCGCCGATGACGACCTCCTGGCCGACCTGGGTGATGTTCGAGCAGATGGCGGCGATCCACGACGTGCCCTTCGCCACCAAGGCGAACGGCTTCGAGGGCATGGACGCCGAGCTCCGCCTGACCGGCCCCTTCTTCCAGCGGCATGTCGAGTTCCTGCTCGCGCTGCAGAAGGACGGGCTGTTCCGCTATGGCGGCCGCGACAACACGGCCGATGCGCTCTTCGTGAACGGCGAGGCGGCGATCAGCTGCATGTCCTCCGCCCTGCGGTCGCGTGTCGAGCGCGAGGCGCGGTTCAAGTGGGCCTCCGTGCCGCTGCCCTACCATGCGGACGTGATCGCGCAGCCGAAGAACGGGGTGATCGGCGGCGCCAGCCTCTGGACGCTGACGGCGCGCAACCGCACGCCGGCGGAGTATCGCGGCATCGCCGAGTTCTTCCGCTTCATCAGCCTGCCCGAGCAGGACCTGTGGTGGCACAAGGCGACCGGCTACGTGCCGATCACGACCGCTGCCTACGAGGCGGCGCGCAGCGAGGGCTACTACCGGGCGAATCCGGGCGCCGACGCCGCGATCATCCAGCTCTCGCGCGCGGAGCCGACGCCGAACTCCATGGGCTTCCGGCTCGGCGGGTTCATCGAGATCCGCAACATCATCCAGGAGGAGCTGGAGAAGGCCTTCCAGGGCCAGCAGAACGCCACCCAGGCGCTGGAGAACGCGAACCGCCGCGGCAACGTGGTGCTGCGCAACTTCGAGCGGGCGAACCGGGCCTAGCCATGCGTCGCGCCGCCCCCCTCCCGGCCTCCCCCCGCCAGCAGGCGGGGGAGCGTGCTAGCCCTCCCCCGCTGGCGGGGGAGGGTTGGGTGGGGGTGGCGATCGCCCCATGAACCGGAAGGTCATCTTCAAGGGCGTCGCGCTGCCCTACCTCCTGCTCCTCCCGCAGCTTCTCATCACGATCGTCTTCTTCTTCCTCCCCGCGGGCCAGGCAATCTGGTTCTCCTTCCTGCGGCAGGACGCCTTCGGCATCCGCACGCAGTTCGTCGGGCTCGAGAATTTCCAGGATCTCTTCGCCGACCCGCTCTACATCCAGGTCATCGGCAATACCGTGATCTTCTCGGTCGCCGTGACGGCGCTGGCGATGGCCTGCGCGCTCGGCCTTGCCGTGCTGGCGGACCGGCAGATCCGGGGCGCCCAGGCCTATCGGACGCTGCTGATCTGGCCCTATGCCATCGCGCCCGCGGTCGCGGCGGTGCTGTGGATCTTCATGGTGCATCCCTCGATCGGCCTGCTCGGCCGGGCGCTGAACGGCATGGGGATCGCGTGGGACTACAAACTCAACGGCGGCCAGGCGATGCTGGTGGTGATCGTCGCTGCGGCCTGGAAGCAGGTGAGCTACAATTTCATCTTCTTCCTCGCGGGGCTGCAGTCCATTCCGAAGGCGGTGCTGGAGGCGGCGGCGATCGACGGGGCGCGGCCGGCGCGGCGCTTCTGGACCATCATCTTCCCGCTGCTCTCGCCGACCACCTTCTTCCTGCTGGTGGTGAACCTCACCTACGCCTTCTTCGACACCTTCGGCATCATCGACGCGCTGACCAAGGGCGGCCCGGCCAAGGCGACCGAGACGCTGATCTACCGGGCCTATGTCGATGGCCGGGTGAACCTCGACCTCGGCACCTCCTCGGCCCAGGCGGTGGTGCTGATGATCGCCATCATCGCGCTGACCGCCATCCAGTTCCGCTTCATCGAGCGGCGGGTGCACTACTGAGATGAGCCAGTCCCAGCCCGCCCTTGCCGCCCTGCCGGCCGAGGAGGCGCCCGCCCGGCCCGGCCTCGGCGGCGACCTGCTGACGCACGCCGTCCTGGTCCTCGGCGTCCTGCTGTTCTTCCTGCCGATCTGGATCGTGCTCATGGGCTCGACCCACGAGGCCGCGAGCATCGGCCGCGGCGAGGTGCCGGTGCTGCCTGGCGCCGAGGCGGTGGCGAACTACCTCTCCGCCTGGTCCGGCGGCACCGCCGGCACCATCAAGGTCCCGGTCGCGGTGATGATGCTGAACAGCATCGTCATGGCGATGGCGATCGCGGTGGGGAAGATCGCGATCTCCCTCGTCTCCGCCTACGCCGTGGTGTTCTTCCGCTTCCCCGGCCGCATGCTCGCCTTCTGGGCGATCTTCATCACGCTGATGCTGCCGGT
>JAIYAI010000688.1 GCA_027489135.1 Acetobacteraceae bacterium | reverse complement strand
AGCAGCGGCGGGCGGCGGGGCCGCGGCCGCACCGCCGGCGCCGCCATCCAATTCCGCGATCGGGCTGTTCACCGCCACGCCCTCCGTGCCCTCCGGCACGATGATGCGGGTGATCTTGCCCTCGTCGACCGCCTCGACCTCCATGGTCGCCTTGTCGGTCTCGATCTCGGCGATCACGTCGCCGGAGCGGACGGCGTCGCCTTCCTTCTTCAGCCAGCGGCTGAGCTTGCCCTCCGTCATGGTCGGCGAGAGGGCCGGCATCAGGATCTGGGTGCCCATGGCCTACTTCGCCTCCACGAGGATATCGGTCCAGAGCTCGGACGGGTCGGGCTCCGGCGAGGATTGCGAGAAGTCGGCCGCGTCCTGGACGATCGCCTTCACCTCGTCGTCCACGGCCTTCAGCGCGGCCTCCGTGGTGCCGCCTTCGAGCAGCATCTTGCGGGCGGTCTCGATCGGGTCGGACTGCTCGCGCATCTTCTGCACTTCCTCGCGGGTGCGGTACTTCGCGGGGTCGGACATGGAGTGGCCGCGATAGCGGTAGGTCTTCATCTCCAAGAGGTAGGGGCCGTTGCCGGCGCGGCAGTGCGCGACGGCCCGCGCCGCGGCCTCGGCCACGGTGGTGACGTCCATGCCGTTCACCTGCTCGCCCGGGATGCCCCAGGCGGCGCCGTTCTTCGACAGGTCCTTCGACGCGCTGGCGCGGTCGACGGAGGTGCCCAGGCCGTGCTTGTTGTTCTCGATGATGAAGACGACCGGCAGCTTCATCAGCGCGGCCAGGTTGAAGCTCTCATAGACCTGGCCCTGGTTCGACGCGCCCTCGCCGAAATAGGTCAGCGAGACGTTCTTGTTGCCGCGATACCAGTTGGAGAAGCCGAGGCCCGTGCCGAGCGCGACCTGCGCGCCGACGATGCCGTGGCCGCCGAAGAAGCCCTTCTCGATGCTGAACATGTGCATCGAGCCGCCCTTGCCCTTGGAATAGCCGCCGATGCGCCCGGTCAGTTCCGCCATGACGCCGCGGGCCTCCATGCCGGTCGCCAGCATGTGGCCGTGGTCACGGTAGGAGGTGATGACCTCGTCGCCGGGCTCGAGCGCGGTCTGCATGCCGACCACGACCGCTTCCTGGCCGATGTAGAGATGGCAGAAGCCGCCGATGAGCCCCATGCCGTAGAGCTGGCCGGCCTTTTCCTCGAAGCGGCGGATGAGGAGCATGTCGCGGTAGGCCCGCAGCAGCTGGTCCTGGGTCATGGCCGGTTCCTTCGCGCCGCGCGCGGACCGGCCTCGCCTGGTCGCGGAGGTGCTCTCCGCTGCTGCCTGGGCCATGCGGTTGTCTCCCATACCCGATGCTCGCCCGGTCACATACGGGCCCGCACGACGCTTCGCAAGAAAGGGGGTGCCGAAAAAACCCTGTTTGTGCAATGCAATAGGACGCTTAATGGGATTTCGGTTAATTCAATTTGGGTGTCCCTTGCACGTCGCGCAACGCCTGTTCGGAATCCCCGGCAAACGCGAAAGCTTCGCAAAGCCAGGGTGCTCCGGCCTGAAATTCACGCGCGGACCGCACGCAAACGATCACGCGCCCGCGGACGGGCCGCACGAGGGCTGGGCGGGAAGAGACTGCGCCGGCATCCCGGCGCGTCGGCGGGGTCAGTAGGGCGGCAACCCGGCTCGTAGAGGTCAGTAGAGGCGGCGGCCCGGCTCGTAGGGAATGACCAGCTCGTCCTTGCCGACCATGTTCAGCAGCGCCCGCGCCCGCTCATCGAGCTGGTCGCGGTCGAGCTGCTGGCTGCGCATGCCGTCGACGCGCCGTTCCAGGGATTCGCGGTCGGCGGTCACCCGGGCCAGGATCTGCTTCGCCTGCTCGATCTCGCCAAGGCGCCGCTCCCGCGCCTCCAGCCCGAAATCCCCGTGCACGGCGTGGTAGGCGAAATACGCACAGAGCGCGGCGAAGCCGAGCGGAGCCAGCGCGTCCCGCGCCCGGCGCTTCAGCGTTCGACCCAAGGACATGCGCAAAGACCCCGCGGCGGACACCCCCGGCCCGCACGGGTCAAAGAATCAGCCCGGCCGCTTTTTGGCAAGCACCAACTTGCCCGATCATGCATAAAGCCGCGCGATCAGCCCGTCGCGAGCGCCGACAGCGCCTCCCGCTCCGTCCGCGCCATGCGCAGCAGGGCGTCGAAGCCCGCGGTCTCCAGCGCCATGGCGGGCGTGCCGCGGGCGCCGGCGATCACCATCTCCCCGCCGCGGGCGCGCAGGTGCCGCGCCGCCACCAGGATCGCCGTCAGCCCGCTGCTGTTGATGTAGTCGAGCCGCGCAAGGTCCAGCACCACGCGCAGCGACGCCTCGTCGCGGCACAGCGCGACCAGGCGATCGCAGGTCTCCCCCGCATAGGAATCCAGGCGACCGGCCAGCGCGACCACCAGGACGTCGGCGCTTTGGCGCGTCGCAAGCTGCATCGGCGGATCCGTCACGGGCCGGAGCGGCCCGGCATGCTGCGCGGCACGATAGGCAGGGACCGCCCGCGAAGGCCAGCCCCCGCGGTCGGCCGCCGCGGATGGCGCGCCCCCCGGCTCAGCCCCGGCGGATCGCCAACCGCCCGCCGTAGCGCGCCGCCGAGCCAAGCTGCTGCTCGATCCGGATGAGCTGATTGTACTTCGCCAGCCGGTCGGAGCGGGACAGCGAGCCGGTCTTGATCTGCCCGCAATTCGTCGCGACCGCGAGGTCGGCGATGGTCGCGTCCTCGGTCTCGCCGGAGCGGTGCGACATCACCGCCTTGTAGCCGGCGCGATGGGCGGTCTCCACGGCCTCCAGCGTCTCGGTCAGGGTGCCGATCTGGT
>JAIYAI010000148.1 GCA_027489135.1 Acetobacteraceae bacterium | reverse complement strand
TGCCCCAGCGGCCGAGCGGCACGCGGGCGAGGCCGCGGTCGCCCCGGTAGCCCGGCGCCGCCGTCTCCGCCGTCATGCGGGTGAGCGACCGTCCCGGCGCCAGGCTGACCACGCGCACCCCGCGCGGTCCCCATTCCGCCGCGAGACCCCGCGTCATCTGCGCCACCGCCGCCTTGGCCGCGGCATAGACCACGCGGCCCTCGCCGCCGCAGAAGGCGGTCTGCGAACCGATCGAGCAGACCACGCCGCGGCCGCGCGCGACCATGCCGGCCCCTACCGCACGCGTCAGCAGCAGCACGCCGAGCAGGTCGACCTGGATGAGGCGCTGGATATCGGCGGGCTCGGTCTCCAGCAGCGGCTTCGCCACCAGGATGCCGGCGTTGTTCACCAGCACGTCGATGTCGCCGGCGCGCTGCGCCAGCGCCTCGACGGCGGCGGGATCGGCCTGGTCGTAGGGCACGGTCTCGGCGCCAAGCTCCGCCGCGATGGCGGCGAGGGGACCGGGCTCGATATCGGCCAGGACCAGCGCTGCGCCATGCGCGTGGAACAGCCGTGCGATTGCGGCGCCGAAGCCGTTCGCGGCGCCGGTGACCAGGATGCGGCGGCCCGTGAAATCGAGGTCGCGGAGCAGGGCGCTGGTCACGGCAGCGCTTGCACGATGCGGATCTCCACGGCATCGCCCGGCGCGGCCTTCAGGATGGCGAGGCCGATCGGATCAAGCGGCAGGCTGCCGCGCGGCACTGTCGCATCGATCCGGACCCAGCCGCGCAGCGCGGCGGCGCGGCCGGTGTCCATCTCCACCAGCGCATCGGCGGCGAGGCCGCGGGAGGCTGCGTCATCGGGATGGAGCCGGCAGATGCGGCGCTGGCTCACGCCGCCGGCTTCGAAGACGGCGTCGCGCGGCGCGGCGCTGGCCGCCAGCGGGCGCCGCGCCGTTCGCAGCGCGTCGCGGCGGGCGAGGCTGGCCGCCGCATCCGCCGTGCCGTCCGGCGTCAGCACGACGCCATAGATTGCCGCCGCGGCTTCCGGCGAGACGAGGCCGAGGCGCACATCCTCCGCCACGCTGTCGGCCGGCCGCGCCAGCGGGTCGCCATAGCCGCCGCCGCCGGCGGAGCGCAGCACGACGACGTCGCCCTCCCGCATCAGGTGGCCGCCGACCTTGCCGGGGGTGTCGAAATCCTCGCGCGTGCCGTCCGGCTTCTCGATCCAGGACGCCACGGGCAGGCCACTGCGGCCGCCGAGCACGCCGAAGGCCGGCACCACCGCGCCATCGGCCAGCAGCGAATACCGCGCCTCCGCCGTGCCGAGCAGCCGGATGCGGCGCTGCATGGCAAGCCCGCCGCGCGTGGTGCCGGCGCCGCCGCTGTCGGTGCGGAGGCGGGACTGCTCGACCAGCAGGGGAAAGCGCGTCTCCAGCACCTCGGACGGCTGGACGGTGACGAGGTCGCCCCAGTCGAAGGGCGCCATCGCGGAGGGACCGTCGCCTTCCAGGAAGGCGCCGTTGCCGCCCCCGGACCATTCGTAGTGAACCCATTCGCGCTTCGTCTTCGCGTCGTAGCCGCCGATCAGGTTGTGAAAGCTCGTGCGGCAGAGATCGCCGGCGACCTTGTCGGGTGCGACCTGGCTCAGCGCGCCGACCATGCAGGCGATGACGCGCTTGCGCACCTCGCCGTGGCTGCCGGCAGGGGCAGGACGCTCGACATTCAGCACGGTGCCGGCGGGCGCAATGACGTCGATGCTGCGGAAGCTGCCCTGGTTCAGCGGCAGGGCGGGGTCCAGCACCGACTTCACCGCGATGAAGACGGAGCCCGCGGTGACGGCGAGTGTCGAGTTCACCGGCACCGGCACCTGGCGGGAGACGCCGGTGAAGTCGGCGACCATGCCCTCGCCCTGGACCGAGAGCTTCAGGGGCACCAGCAGCGGCTCGAAGCCGCCATCCGGGAAGGTCTCGAGATAGTCCTCGTAGTAGTAGTCGCCATCCGGCAGGGCGGCGATGGCGGCGCGCATGCGGGCCTCGGACCGGTCGAGGTCGAGGCGCACGCTCTCCTCCACGAGGGCGATGCCCCAGCGCGCCAGCATCTCCTGGATGCGCGCCTCGGCGACGCGGCAGGCCGCCAGCATGGCGTCGAAATCGCCCTGGCGTTCCTCCGGCACACGCATGTTGGCGAGAAGGAGTTCGAGGACCGAGGTGTTCAGCTTGCCCCCCGCGATCACCTTCATCGGCGGGATGCGGATGCCTTCCTGGTAGATCTCCGTCGCCTTGCCGGACATGCTGCCGGGGACCATGCCGCCGACATCGGGCCAGTGCGCGCGGACGGCCGGGAAGAACACCAGCCGCCCGTCGCGGAACACGGGGACGATGACGGTGACGTCGTTGAGATGCGTGCCCCCGGCATAGGGATCGTTCATCAGGATCACGTCGCCGGGCGAGAGATCGTCCCCAAGCTTGGCCATGGCCGCGCGGACCGACCAGGGCATGGGCACCACATGGGACCCGATGTCGTTGGACTGCGCGACGACCTGGCTGTCCGGGGCGAAGAGGCCGCAGGAGAAGTCCTTGGCCTCGTAGATCGCGACGGACTTCGCGGTGCGCATCACCGTCGCGCGCATCTCGCGCACGATGCTGATCAGCCCCTGGGTGACGACCTCCAGGGTGATGGGATCGACGCCGGGCATGGTCAGTCCCTCTCCAGCACGAGCACGTCCTGCGGCAACAGGCGGAAGGTCCAGCCCGGGGGGATGACGGTGCAGGACCCGTCCTCCTCGACGATGGCGGGGCCGGGCAGGGGCCGGTCCACCGGCAGCAGGTCGCGCAGGAAGACGGAGGTCTCGACGGCGCGGCCACCGAAGCGGACGGTGCGGAAGCCTTCGCGCGCCGCCGCGGTGCTGCGGCCCGCCTCGTCCAGGCGTGGCAGCCGCGGCTTTTCCGTCGTGCCGAAGGCGGCGATGCGGTAGCTGACGATTTCCGCCACGCCAGTGGGGGCGGCGCCGTAGCGCGCGGCATAGACGGCGCGGAAGGCCTGCTCGACCTCCGCCATGGAGGCCGGTTCCAGCGGCACCGGCACGGCAAGCTCGAAGGCCTGGCCGGTGAAGCGCATGTCGAGGACGGCCTCGAAGCGCCGCGCCTCCGGGGCGACACCGGCGCCGTCCAGTTCCAGGGTGGCTTCCTCACGCAGCGTCGCCAGCATGGCGCGCAGGTCGTCGAGGGTGGTCGCCGTGGTCGTGCCGACGCGGGTGCGCACCAGGTCACGGCGGATATCGGCGACCAGCAGCCCGAGGGCGGAGAAATTGCCGGGCCGCGGCGGCACCAGCACCGTCGCCATGCCGAGTTCCTCGGCGATCTCCGCGGCATGCAGCGGCCCCGCGCCGCCATAGGCCAGCAACGCATGGTCACGCGGATCGAGGCCGCGCATCACCGAGACCTCCTTGATCGCGCCGGTCATGCCGACCACGGCCATGCGCAGGATGCCCTCCGCCATCGTCGGCGCGTCGAGTCCGAGCCGCGTTCCCAGCGCCGCCACCGCAGTGCGCGCCAGGCCGCGGTCCATGCGGATCTCGCCGCCCAGCAGCTTCTCCGTGCCCAATCGTCCCAGAACGAGATTGGCGTCGGTGACGGTCGGCTCCGTGCCGCCCTTGCCGTAGCCGGCCGGGCCCGGGACGGCGCCGGCGCTGCGCGGCCCCACGGTCAGCACGCCCGCGGCATCCACCGCCGCGATCGATCCACCGCCCGCGCCGATCGAGTTGATGTCGATCTGCCGCAGCTTCACCGGATAGGGCCCGACGCGCCCGTCCTGCGTCATGCCGAAGCCGCCGTCGCGGATGACGGCGACATCGGTGCTGGTGCCGCCCATGTCGCAGGTGATGATGTTCGGATACCCGCAGGCCTGCCCCAGGAATCGCGCCGCAATCACCCCGGCCGCGGGACCGGACAGCATGGACAGCACCGGCATCGCCTCGATCCGCTCCGCCGGCAGGGTGCCGCCGGCGGAGGTCATGATCGACAGCTCCGCGCCTGCGCCGATCTCGGCCAGGCGCCGGCGCAGGCCGCCGAGATAGCGGCGCATACGCGGCGCGACGGCGACGTTCAGCGCCGTGGTGCTGAAGCGCTCGTGCTCGCGGTACTCCGGCAGCACCTCGGCGCTGGTGGAGACCACCGCCTCCGGCAGCAGGTCGCGCAGCATGCCGGCGGCGAGGCGTTCATGCGCGGGGTTGGCGTAGCTGTGCAGGAAGCAGACGGCGATCGCGGTGACCCCTTCCGCCCGCAGGCGCCCGGCGATCGCCTCCACCTGCCCCTCGTCCAGAGGGTGCAGAACGGTGCCATCCACCAGCATGCGTTCCCGCACGCCGAAGACGCGGTCGCGCGCGACGACGGGTGGCGGCGGCGGCGCCTTGATGTCGTACATCACGGTGCGGTTGCCGCGGCCGACGACCAGCACGTCGCCATGCCCCTCCGTCACCAGCGCGGCGAGGCGCGCGCCCGTTCCCTCCAGCGCCGTGTTGGTGGCGACGGTCGTGCCATGCGCGAGGCGGGAAAGCTGCGCCGGATCGATGCCCAGCGCCCGGATGCCGTTCAGCATGCCGATGGACTGGTCCGCCGGCGTCGAGGGTGTCTTCGCCGTGGTCAGGCGGCCCGTGGCGGAATCATAGAGAGTGAGGTCGGTGAAGGTGCCGCCGACATCGATGCCGAGCCAGTACATGGCCCTATTGCCCCGTGAAGCGGGCGGGGCGCTTCTCGACGAAGGCGCGGGAGGCCTCGGCATAGTCGGCGCTGGACGTGGCGCGGTCCTGCCAGGCGTGGATCTCGGCCATGCGCTGGCTCTCCTCCCCGGCGGCCATGGTCTCGATCACGAATTTGGATCCGGCGACGGAGATCGGGGCGTTGCCGGCGATTTCGGCGGCCAGTCG
>JAIYAI010000581.1 GCA_027489135.1 Acetobacteraceae bacterium | reverse complement strand
CGGTTCGGATTGATTGGCAGCAGCGTGCCAGGAAAGCCGTGCTTGATGAGGTAGTGGATCACCCGCCCGCCGAACTTGCCCACGTCGTCGGAGGCGCCGATCACCGCAACCGAGCGTGGCGCAACGATGCGCGCGAGCGGAATGCGCTGCGGCGTGGTGCTCATGGACGGTTCCCTCTCAGCGGGGCGCATCCTGGCATGGCGATCCCGCGGTCGATAGGTCAGCCCCCAAACAGGCGGCTCTTGGCAACGCTGTCCCCGAAACAGGCGCCGGGGGCACAAGGCCCCCGGCTCTCACCGTTCTTCTTGGTCTTGATTGGAAGATGCGGGGCCCCGTTTCACCCCCGCAGCCCGCCGGCCGCGCCGCCACAGCTTGGCCGGAACCGACCCCGGTGCCGTTCCAGGGAAGGAAACCCGCGCAGGAGGGGCGCGCAGGCGGAACGGCACCGGAGCCACCGGCCGGTCTCTCGGGAAGACCGGCCGATTCGGTCCCTCGGGCAGCCTGCCCGAGGGCGCGGAGGGTTCGCCCCTCCGCACGGACCCCGGCACCCTCGGGCGCCGGAGTCTGGTTCGTTCAGCCCTGGCTGAGGGGCAGCGCCATGAAGCGGCTGCCGCCCTCACGCTGGATCTGCAGCGCGATGGAGGACCGGCCCGCGTCGCGCGCCGCCTTCAGCGCCGCCTGCACGTCCTGCGGCTGCTTCACCTCGCGCCCGCCGGCCCGCAGGATCACGTCGCCCTGCTTCAGGCCGCGCTCGGCGGCGACGCTGTCCGGGCGCACCTGCGCCACCACCACGCCGTCGCCCTTGGCCGCCGGGGCCAGCGCCAGGCCGAGCGCGCCGGTCCCGGCCTCGCCCTGCTGGCCGTTCGCCGCCATGCGGGTGCCCGGCACGGTGCCGACCGTGATCCGCTCCTCAACGCGAGCGCCGTCACGCACCACCGCGATCGTCGCCGCCTGGCCGGGCTTCATCGCCGCCATCGCCATCGCGAGGTCACGCGGGGACGTCACCGCAGTGCCGTTCACGCCGACCACCACGTCGCCGGCCTTCAGGCCGCCCTTGGCCGCCGGGCTGTCCGGCTCGACCTGCGCGACCAGGGCGCCCTTGCCGTCGGCGACCTGCACGGCCTTGCCGAGTTCCTCGTCCATCGGCTGCATCGACACCCCGAGCCAGCCGCGCTCCACACGGCCATGCTCGCGCAGCTGCGCCACCACCTGGGTCGCCAGCTTCGACGGCACGGCGAAGCCGATGCCGGCCGAGGCGCCCGACGGCGAGAAGATCGCCGTGTTGATGCCGACCACCTCGCCCGCCGTGTTGAAGAGCGGGCCGCCCGAGTTGCCGGGGTTCACCGCGGCGTCGGTCTGCAGGAAGTCGTCATAGGGGCCGGCGCCGATCTGGCGGCCGCGGGCCGAGACGATGCCGGTCGTCGCCGTGCCGCCGAGGCCGAAGGGGTTGCCCATCGCCAGCACCCACTCGCCGACGCGCACCGCATCGCTGTCGCCGAGCTTCACGGCCGGCAGCAGGGTCGAACCCGGCTCCACCTTCAGCAGGGCGAGATCGGTCTGCGGATCCGTGCCCACCACCTTCGCGGGCAGGGTGCGGCCATCGGCCAGTTCCACCTTCACGCTGTCGGCGCGGCCGACGACGTGGTTGTTGGTGATGATGAAGCCGGCGCCATCGATGATGAAGCCGCTGCCCTGGCCGGCCATGCGGCGACCCTGGGGCGCCTCACGGCCCTGCGGGCCCTGCTGGCCGGGCTGGCCACGGAAGAAGCGCTCGAAGGGGGAGCCGCGCAGCTCGGGCGGCATCTCGGCGGTCTCCGCCGCCGCCTCGGCATGGCCGGAGACGGTGACGCGCACCACCGAAGGCGCGACGCGGGCGACGAGGTCGGCGAAGTCCGGGCCCATCGCGGCACGCGGCAGGGCGACAGCGGTGTTCGCATTGGCCGCGGGCTGCGCATCGGCGCGCATGGCAAACGGGGTGAGCGCAGTCGTCGCCAGGGCGAGCGCGAGGGCGCCGCCGGCGATCATCTTGGCGCGCGGGGAAGAGTTGAGCATCGGGTACCTCCTGAACGGGCCACCGGGGTCCACCCGGCGTCAGGCAGGAGAAGACAGCATCGCCGCTGCCCGGACCCTTCCTGGCGCCATACGGATTGGTATGGAGGACGGCGCGGCGGGGTGCTCCGCCGCCAGTGTCACGCTTCCGAAGTCCTGTGGACTTCGTCCTCGGGCCACCCGCCCATGTTTTCAGTGGCCGGCTTTTCCGCTCCGTTCGCGGGTGAACCTGCGAACTTCGCGGGCAGGACATTAGACCGGCACCTCCCGCCGCGGCTTGAGGGTGGACAATACGAAGGAGGACCGGGTCTCCTTCACCCCCGGCATGCGCAGCAGCGCCTTCATGGCGAAGTCGCCATAGGCCTCGAAATCCTCGGCCAGCACATGCAGCAGGTAGTCCATCTCACCACTCATCGCGTAGGCCGCCAGGACCTCTGGCCGGTCCGCCAGCGCCTTGTGGAAGCGTTCGACCACGTCTTCCGTGTGGCTTTCCAGCGCGACCAGCACGAAGGCTTGCAGCGGCAGGCCGAGCCGGGCGGGATCGAGGACCGCCGCGTAGCCGGCGATCACCCCCTCCTCCTCCAGCCGCTTCACCCGGCGCTGGCAGGGGGTGGCGGAGAGGCCGACCTGCTCGGCCAGGGCGACCACGGGGAGCCGCCCGTCGCGCTGCAGGGCGCGCAGGATGCGGCGATCCGCGGCATCGAGGGCGGGAGGGGATTTCACCAAGATTATCTCCTGAATGAGGGAATATCTCCCATCATAACGCTAACCAGATCGAAGATCGGCGAAATTCCCTCCGCTTCCTGATGCATCCTGCCGAACGTAGAGGGAGCATCCGGACCATGGACACGGCGACGCTGCCCGGCGGCTTGCGCGGCGACTACGCCGGCGCTCGCGCCGACTTCACCCTCGCGCCGGGGGCCATGCGCTTCTCGGCCGCAGACGACGCCACCTGGCGGCTGCTGCACCGCCGCCAGACGGCTCTGCTGCCAGGCCGCGCGGCGACGCCCTTGCGCGACGGCCTCGCCCGGCTCCCCTTCGGCGCGGGCGTGCCTGACTTCGCCCACACCTCCGCCGTCCTGGGCGCGGCGACGGGCTGGTCGATCGTGCCGGTGCCGGGGCTGATCCCGGACCACGCCTTCTTCGATCATCTCGCGGAACGCCGCTTCCCCGTGACCAACTGGATCCGGCGGGCGGAGGAGCTCGACTACATCGTCGAGCCCGACATCTTCCACGACGCCTTTGGCCATGTCCCGTTGCTGATGCAGCCGGAATTCGCCGGTTTCCTGCGAGCCTATGGCCGGCTCGGGCAGCAGGCGGCACGGATCGGGGCGCTGGCGCCGCTGGCGCGGCTCTACTGGTTCATGGTGGAATTCGGGCTGATCGAGGAGGATGGCGACCTGCGGGCCTATGGCGCTGGCATTCTCTCCTCCGCCGCCGAGATGCGCCACGCGGTGGAACAGCTCGGTGTGCGCCGCCTGCGCTTCGACCTGTCGCGCGTGCTGCGCACCGCCTATGCGATCGACGACCTGCAACCGACCTATTTCGTCATCCGCGACTTCGCCGAACTGTTCGGCGCGATGCGGCTGTTGCCCGCGCTCCTGCCCCTCGCGCGCGATGCCGAGCCCTTTCCGCCGGGTGCCGCTGCGCCCGGTGATGTCGAACTCTGAGGAGGACGCCGAGCATGGACATCCCGCCCGACCGCACCAGCTTCGCCGGCCGCCTCTCGGCCGAGAACCCGATGGGCACCGACGGCTTCGAATTCGTCGAGTTCACCGGCCCCGACATGCCGGCGCTGGAGGCGCTGTTTGCGCGCATGGGCTTCACAAAGGTCGCCGTGCATCGGTCGAAGCAGGTGACGCTATGGCGCCAGGGCGACGTGAACTTCATCCTGAACGCGGAGCCGGAGAGTTTCGCCCAGGCCTTCCAGCGCCTGCACGGCGCCTCCGCCTGCGCCATGGCCTTCCGCGTCGCCGATGCGCGCCAGGCCTATGAGCGCGCCATCGCCCTGGGCGCGAAGCCCGTCACGGGCAAGGTCGGGCCGATGGAGCTGAACATCCCGGCGATCGAGGGCATCGGCGGATCACTGCTGTATTTCGTCGACCGCTACGGTCCGAAGGGCACGATCTACGACGTCGACTTCACCTGGGTGGAAGGTGCCAACCCGAAGCCCGCGGGCAACGGTCTGACGGTGATCGACCACCTGACCCACAACGTCCATCGCGGCCGCATGGATGTCTGGTGGCAGTTCTACGAGAAGCTCTTCAACTTCCGCGAGATCCGCTACTTCGACATCGAGGGCAAGCTGACCGGGCTGAAGTCCCGCGCCCTCACCTCCCCCTGCGGCCAGATCCGCATCCCGATCAACGAGAGCAGCGACGACAAGTCGCAGATCGAGGAATACCGCCGCGCCTATGGCGGAGAGGGTATCCAGCACATCGCCCTCGGCACCGAGGACATCTTCGCCTCGGTCGAGGGCATGCGCGCG
>JAIYAI010000549.1 GCA_027489135.1 Acetobacteraceae bacterium | reverse complement strand
CCCGGCGCAGCTCCTGCTCGGCGGCCGCATCGACATGTCGATGGGCAACGGCCTCGTTGCCCTGAATTTCGTGCGGGAGAACATCCCCTTCCTCTGCATCGCCGCCGTGTTCCAGAAGGACATGTCGGTGCTGATCGGCCACCCCGGCACCGGCTTCGACCGGTTCGAGGCGCTGCGTGGCCGTACGATCCTGCTCGGCGCCGAGATGCGGGCGACGGCCTGGCCCTTCCTGAAGGCGAAATACGGCCTCTCCGACGACCAGGTCCGCCCCTACACCTTCAACCTGCAGCCCTTCCTGGCCGACAAACAGCTCATCCAGCAGGGCTATCTCGGCAGCGAGCCCTTCTCGATCCGCGAGCACCGGATCGACCCCGCCGTGCTGCTGCTGCACGACGCCGGCTACGAGGTCTACGGCACCACCATCAACATCGGCGCGAAGACCCTGGCCGACCGGCGCGAGGTGATCCAGCGC
Source organism: Acetobacteraceae bacterium (assembly GCA_027489135.1). Classification (GTDB taxonomy): domain Bacteria; phylum Pseudomonadota; class Alphaproteobacteria; order Acetobacterales; family Acetobacteraceae; genus JAIEOP01. Next base: position 24,205 of record JAIYAI010000549.1, on the reverse strand, counting down.
TTCGTCGATGCCTCCATGCGCGGCTGGGACCAGTACCTGAAGGGTCCTGCCGGGGGGGTCGATACGGCGGCGGCGAACCGGCTGATCAAGACCCAGAATCCGGAGATGACGGACGACCTGATCGCCTTCGGCACGCGCATGATGAACGAGGCGGGTATCGTGCGGTCCGGCGACGCGGCGACGCTCGGCGTCGGCGCGATGTCGGAGGCGCGCTGGCAGTCCTTCCATGCCGAGATGGCCAAGGTCGGCGTGCTGCCGGCCAACCTCGACTGGCGCAAGGCCTTCGACATGTCGCTGGTGAACAAGGGGATCGGCAAGGCCTGACCGCGGCCTTGCAGCCCCTGGTCCGCCTCGCCGGCGTCTCGAAGCGCTTCGGCTCCGGCACGGAGGCGCTGTCGGGTATCGATCTCACGATCGGTGCGGGCGAATTCCTCTCGCTCCTCGGCCCATCCGGCTGCGGCAAGTCCACGCTGCTGCGGCTGGTCGCGGGGCTGGCCGAGCCCAGCGCCGGGACCGTCGCCTGGGCGGGCGGGGCACGGCCGCGCATCGGCTTCGTCTTCCAGGACGCGACGCTCATGCCCTGGACCAGCGCGCTCGAGAATGTCCGCCTGCCGCTCCGCCTGGACGGCCGCCTTCCGCGCGAGGAGCAGAGGGCGCGCGCCGCGGCCGCCTTGTCCGACGTCGGCCTCGGCGGCTTCGAGCGCGCCTATCCGCGCGAGCTGTCGGGGGGCATGCGCATGCGCGTCTCGATCGCCCGCGCGCTGGTGACGCAGCCCGCGGTGCTGCTGATGGACGAGCCCTTCGCCGCGCTCGACGAGATCACCCGCAACCGGCTGAACGATGATCTCATCGCGCTCTGGGCGGCGCGGGCGGGGGCGATGACGGTGGTCTTCGTGACGCATTCGGTGTTCGAGAGCGTCTACCTCTCCTCACGCATCGTGGTGATGTCGCCGCGGCCGGGGCGGATCGCGCGCGACCTCGCCATTCCCGGGCCCGCGCCGCGGCCCGCCGGCTTCCGAACCTCGGCCGACTATGCCGCGCTCTGCCGCGGTGTCTCCGAAGGGCTCGAGGCGGCGATGGCATGATGGGCCGTCCCACTGGGCGCCTGCTCGCCCACGCGATCCCGGCGCTGGCCGGCATCCTCTTCCTCGCCGCCTGGGAGGGGCTGGTGCGCTGGTACGACGTGCCGGCCTATCTCGTGCCGGGGCCGGTCGCGATCTGGCAGGCGTTGACCGGCGACTGGCCGATGCTGGCGGGCTCGATGCTGGTGACGCTGAAGATCGCGCTGCTGGCGCTGCTCGCCGCGGTGACGCTCGGCGGGCTGCTGGCGATCCTCTTCGCCCAGTCGCCCATCCTGGAGCGGGCGCTGTTCCCCTATGCCGTGGTGCTGCAGGTCACGCCCATCGTCGCCATCGCGCCGCTGATCCTGATCTGGGTCGACGACGTCACGCTCTCCCTGCTGATCTGCGCCTGGATCGTCGCCTTCTTTCCCGTCCTGTCGAACACCGTGCTCGGGCTGAACAGCGCGGACCGCAACCTGGTGGAATTGTTCCGGCTCTACGGCGCGACGCGCTGGCAGACGCTGATGCTGCTGCGGCTGCCCTCCGCCCTGCCCTTCTTCCTGGCGGGGCTGCGGGTCGCGGGGGGCCTCGCGCTGATCGGGGCGGTGGTGGCGGAGTTCGTCGCCGGCGCCGGCGGCACCGGATCGGGCCTCGCCTGGCGCATCCTGGAAGCCGGGTTCCAGCTGAAGATCCCGCGGATGTTCGCGGCGCTCGCGCTGATCAGCGCCTGCGGGATCGCGATCTTCGCGGCGCTCGGCCTGCTGCAGCATCTGCTGCTGCGCCGCTGGCACGAAAGCGCGGTGCGGGCGGAGGGGTAACCCTCAGGCCCGGCGGAGCAACTCGATCACCCCGCGCTCCGGGTCCACCCGCACCCAGTCGCCGGTGCGGATCACCTCGCGCGGGTCTTGATCCCAGCCCTCGGTGATCGGGATCTCGGCCAGGATCGCGCCCTGCACCATGACCGGGTTGGTCACGCCGAAGATGAAGGCCTTCGGCGCGATGCCCTTGGCGCGGATGTCGTTGAAGGCCCAGCCGGCGGCGATACCCCCCTTCGCGGTCGGGAAGAAGCAGACCCGGTCCTTGATCGAGGCGCCTTCCAGCTTGTGGCCCGGCTTCGTGATCAGGCCGCTCCAGCGGTCGAGGTCGTAGCGCGGGGAGAACCCCTCCTCCGACACCAGGGCCTCACCCTCGACGACGGGGCCGAAGCCACGCTGCAGCGCAATGGTCAGAATGGGGGTCGACCCGGTCACGCCGCTCTCCGCGCCAGAACGACAGGTGACATAGCACGCATCGCCGCCCGGCTGCGCGGTCTGCCCCATGGGGTCTCACGGAAATGTGATCGTTTCACATTGAGGAATCGGGAAGGCGTCCCGTGCAGGCCACCTCCACGCAGATCTCCGTGCGCCGCAGGACGGTGCGGAAGCGATGGGCCCCGATGATGTTGACGATCTTGGCGCTGTTGCTGACCAGCGTGGACCAGCCATTGGCTTCGCGCATCTGCGACAGGTTCTGCAGGATGTAGAAGCAGACCCCCTCCAGCACCGCGACCCCCGCCTCCTCGAGCGGGGCGAGATAGCCGAGCCGGCGCGCCGCCGAGATCACGCCATTGCTGCTGGTGACGAAGACGCTGCTGCCCGCGGCGACGCGGCGGCCGGCAAAGAGCTCCGACAGGCGCTTGATCTCGAACAGCGAGAGCTGCGGGCCGGAGAAGACGACCAGCCGGGCTTCCGGCCCGGCGGTGCGGTAGCTGGCATAGACGCCACGGATCGCTGCGTCGTCGACCACCAGGGCGGGGGTGCCCGGCGCCGTGCCGCCGCAGGCCGCCTCGACGCTCGGCGCCTCCGGCGTCACGCCGGGCATGTGGAACATGGCCATCGAGCCGTAGGAGGCGAGCGCGCAGCCGAGATGCTTCAGTTCGTCGGCCGTCGGCACGCGCGCGATGCCGGTGATCACCGGCACCGCGTAGTAGCTCTGGCGGTACTCGCCGATGATCCGGCCGAGCGCGCCCCAGTCCGCAAGGTCGTCGAGCCTCGCGCCCGCCACATCCACCACGAAGCTGCCGCGCCGATGCCGGTCGAGCTGGAAGCCGTATTCGGGCACGCGACCGGTGACCGCGGCGGCGAGCGCGGCGGGTCCGCTCTCGAAGTTGGTGCGCGCCCCGAACACGCTGTTGGCGTAGATGCAGGTGCCGGTGTCGCCCCAGGCCACCCGTTCCCCGAGGTGGGGCTGGTAGAGGGTCTGGTAGTTGATGCAGGTGTCGGTGGTCATGATGTCCATCGCCTGCAGCGTGGCGATCACCTTGCGCTCCTTCGCGCATTCGCCAGGGTCCTGGCCGAGGCGCTCGGCCCAATCGAAATCGATGCAGCGGGCATTAGTGGTGATGGGGACCCGCGCACGGGCACCGAGCAGGCGCATTTCCTCGAGAAAGGCGAGCCCGGCATCGCCCAGCACCTCGATGTCGCCCATCATGTGCGCATTCGTGATCGGCACCATGCGCTGGGCCCCGAAGAAGCGGCCGACCTGCATCTGATACGCGATCGCACGGCGGACGCCTTCGCCGGCGTCGCCGGCGGCCATCGACCGTTCCTCGGCTGTCAGTTCCATCGGCTCCCTCGGGCGCGACATCGCCGTTGCTTGGCCGGTGGCCCGGCGCCGGGACCCGCCGCCGGCACGGCGGCCTCCCCGGGCGGAACACTAGGCCGCGAGACAGGCACGGTCGAGGCGACGCGGACTCCATCTCGATTCGGCATCAAATATAAGGCGCAAATGGGCTGTGCCGGCAACGCATGCGCGTATGGGTCGGCAGATTTCCGCAAATTTGCGTATTTCATCGCCGATCAGCAACAACTGGACCACGCAGTCATTGGTCCTGGATACACGCAAAGGTATCAGCGACCCGTCGGCCCGCTCTCAAAGAGCCGACGCAGCGCCAGCGGGTCGGTGGCGATGCCGCCAAGCTGGCCGAAGAAGAAGGCCAGGAACCGCTCGATCGAGCTCAGAAAGCTGTCCAGGTCCCGTTCCGTCCGCACATAGGGCGTGCCGCCCGGAACCAGGGACGGGCTGTGCAGCGAGAGCGCGAAGACCCGATGGCCATCGGCGAACATCGATCGGGTCAGCCGCCGCATCTCGTCCGCCGAGGCCCCTTCCGGCGAGAGCATGATCCGTTCCAGCAGGTGCGTCCGGGCAAGGACGCCGGGCAGGTGCCAGGCGGCAGCGCCCGCGCTGAAGATCCACCGGCCGACGGCACCCCGCGCCACCCGGCGCAGCGGCCCCAGCACGGACTGCGTCACCGGCAGGTAGAAAAGGCCACGCCCCGGGTCGGTCCAGAATGGCCGGCCCGGGTAGTCGTAGAAGTCGGGCCCGCCGGCCACGCCGCTGTTGTCGCGAAAAGGCAGCACGCTCGTGTCCACGCGATAGCCGAGCGCGAGCAGGTCCTGCTCGAAGGAGAGATCGAGCCCGTAGCGGCCCGCCTTGTAGATCCGCGGCGGCTGTCCGAGGACCTCCTCGATGCGGTGGGTCAGCGCAGCCAGCTTGCGCCGCTGCAGGTCGGGATCGAGGTTGCAGGGGTAGGAGTTGATGGCGCAGACGACTTCCTCGTGCGGGGGCGTGACCCAGGGGTGTAGTTGCGCCCCGATCAGGCATTCGCCCGCCGCCAGCCAGGGGCCGAAGATGTCCGCGGCCGAGGCATGGTCGATCACCGGATAGTCCATGAGGTAGGTCGGCTGCAGGCCATAGCGGCGGAAGATCGCATGGCCACGCGCCAGCGCCGGCAGCGAGGTCACCCGGACATGCCGGCGCGAGAAGGGACCGCCCCAGTCGAAATCCTCCTCGGTATCGACGATCACGCAGAGCATCGGGCGGGCGATGCCGCCGAGGTCGCATTCATGCAGCGGGGGCGGCGACGGTCGCGCCCAGGTCATATCGTGCCCGCCGTCCATCAGGCCAGGTCCCCGGCTTCGCCGGTCCGGCGCCCCCGAAAACCCATCATGTCAGGCGCCTCCACGCGGTTTCCGCCCCCATCACGTCGGCCGCACCCGGCGCTTCACGAAGGACTTCACGTCCCGGAGCACGGGCGCCCGGTAGAAGATCTCCCGCAGGCCGTCGAGCGGCCGGTAGCCCACGACGACAGAGGTCAGCAGGTGCCGCAGCCCCTGCGCATAATGCGCCGGATCGCGGCAGAGCTGCTTGCCGATCTGGCTGTGCAGGCTGCCGCGCGCCAGCAGGCGATGGCGCACCGACAACTCGGCCGACAGCATGCGCATGGTCCGCTCGATCATCGGCAGCGTGTAGGTCCGGATCTGGTTGGTGTTGCTCGCCATGAAGCTGCCCTCGGAGAGGCGGATCCGCACGCTCTCCTCCTGGACCAGCGCGACCACGCCGTTGTGCGCCAGCTTGATCCAGAGTTCGCGGTCCTCGCCGATGCGCATGCGCGGATCGAAGGGTGCGATGCCGAGGTCGTCGCGGCGGACCATGGCGCAGGGCGTCGCGACATAGCAATGCCAGAGCAACCGCTTCCAGCCCTGCGGCAGGCGGTCCTGCAGCCCCTGGAAGAGCGGTTCCACGGGCTGCCCATCGCTGCTCACCCAGGTCGCCTGGCAGCCGCACAGCGTGACGCGCGGCTCGGCGTCCATGATGCGCACCTGTGCGGCGAGCTTGCCGGGAAGCCAGACATCGTCGGCATCCAGGAAGGCGACATAGGTACCGCGGGCCGCGGCGACACCGCGGTTGCGCGCCACCGCCGGGCCGCCGTTCCGCGCCTGCACGAACACCTGGTGCGGCAGCCCGGAGGCTGCCAACGCGGCGGCCGCACGGCGCGCGGTGTCGTCGCGGCTCGCATCGTCGACCAGGATGACCTCGAGGTCGCGGAAGCTCTGCGCCGCGACCGACGCGATCGCCGCCTCGACGAAGGCGGCCGCGTTGTAGGTCGGGATGACGACGCTGACCCTCGGCGCGGGTCCCGGCTCGGTCGCGGCGCTCATGCCGCACCCCAGCGCAGCTGGAGCCGCCACTCGGCCGCCTGGAGGATCCGTGCAACGCTGCCGCCAGCCGTGCCGGAATTCCAGTAGGCCTCGCCGAACCGCGTCGTGCCGGTGGAGAAGTCGCGCTTGGCTTCCGAGTCGCCCTCGCCGCGGTCGATCAGACGGATGCCGAGGCGATCCGCCTCCTGGATCGTATGCCAGAGCAGCAGGCGCCCGGGCGAGACCTTCTGCGCGTCCGGGTCGTAGACCGGGAACCAGTAGCTCAGCACGCCGGCATGCAGCAGCCCGACATGCCGGGCGAGGACCCGTTCCCCGGCGCGCAGTTCGGTCAGCAGCAGGCGGCAATCCTCCGCCTGTGCTGTCGCCAGGTTGCGGAGCAGGGCGATGCGACGCGGATCGCCGAAACTGTCCGCCGCGCCGGTCCGCGCGTATTGCGCGCGCTTGGCGGCCACCACCGCCAGGACGGCCTCCTCCGGGGGGCCGGCGGTGGCCGTGAAGGCGACCGCGCCATAATCCTTGGCGGCCCGCCGCAGACGGCGCCCGGTGTCGTTGACGAAGGGCTTCCGGTCCGCCGCGATCGCCGCGAAATAGGCCTCCGCGCCATCGGGCAGGTCGATCCGGTGGCCAATCCGCCAGCGCTCCGCCGTCAGGCCGTAATCCTGCTGCTGCTCTGCCAGATGGGTCAGCGCGAAGCCGCCGAGGCGACAGAGCCGCAGCAGGCGGTTCGGCGCGATGCGGAAGCCGGGTGCGGCCACCAGCCCTGCATGGTCCGACATCGAGCCGCCGATCCGCTCGGCGAGCCCGAGGCCGGCATGCCAGACGGAGCGGAACTGGAAGGGCAGGATCGCCCGGATGCTGCCCCCTTCGTGCAGCAGCGCTACGCGGGCGCGGAAGCCCGCGGCCTCGCAGGCCCTGGCGAAGCCGGACGTGAAGAAGCCGCGCTGCAGATGTGGCGTGGCGGCGAGCAGGCCGCGCCAGGCCTCCAGCTCGGCCTCGCCGAGCGCCGAGGGCGGGAGGATGTCGGCCTTCAGCATGGCGACCCGTCGGCGACGCCTGCGGCCGGCCGGCGCCTGACGGCGTCGCGCAGCCTTCCGGTTCGATTCATGCCATGGCGTTCCGTGGTGGCCGGGGTCCGGGGTGGCCGGGTTCCGAAGGGGTTGGGTTCCGGGTGTTCGGGCGGTGCGACGCCGGGGCTGCCAGACCCCTGCACCACGCCGAGCCATGCCGGACCGCAGCCCGCCGTCGCCCAAGTCTCTTTTTCGAGTATAGTGGGAATTGCTGCCAGAATGCCAGTATTTCGACAGCCCCCCAACAGCCTGCCACGCGAAACGAGGCGGACCGTCACAGCCTCACGGAAGCTTGCGATGCCTCCCCACCACCCGTCACCCCGGGGCCCCGTGCCGTTCCAACACACATCACCCCGGGACACCGTGCCGGCCCAACACACGTCACCCCGGGGCCTCGTGCCATGAGCCGCCTGCGCGACGCGGCGCGGCGGATGGTCGGCGCGTCCGGCGCGCTCGCGCTGCGTCATCGCTGGCGCAACGCCGCGACGCTGACCGTCGCCATGTTCCATCGCGTGACCGAGCCAGGCACGGCCGCGGCCCGTGGCGCGGATCCGCTCTACACGCTGGAGGCGCCGCTCTTCGCCGCCTGCCTCGATTTCTTCCGTCGGCACTATGCGGTCATCGACCTGCAGGCGCTGCAGGCGGCCCTGGCCGGCGGCCCCCCGCTGCCGCCGCGCGCCCTGCTGCTGACCTTCGACGACGGCTGGCGGGACAACCTTGAGGTCGGGGCACCGCTGCTGCGCGCCGCGGGGCTGCCGGCGGTGCTCTTTGCCGCGGCCGACATCCTGCATGAACCGGCGTCCTGGTGGTGGCAGGACGTTCTGCTTCGCGCGCTGCGGATGGGCCAGCGGGACGCCGCCGCGCTCTGCGCCATGACCGGTCCGGAACCGCTGCCGGGCCCCGCGGACGCACCGCCGGCGCTGCGCCTGCTGCTGCGCTACGCGGCGCTGGATCCGGCGCGCCGGCGTGAGATCCTCGCCCCCCTCGCCGCGGGGGTCGAGGCCGAGGGAGCGCACATGCTCGACCGCGACGGGCTGCGCGCCATCGCCGGTCAGCTTGCGATCGGCGCGCATGGGGCGGCGCATCTGCCGCTCTCGATGATGGCGGACCCCGCTCACGACATGGCCCGGGCACGGGCGGCCCTGCGGGACGCCCTGCCAGGCGCGGCGATCGATACGATGTCCTTCCCGCATGGCCGTTACGATGCCGGCGCGCTGAGGGGGGCCGCGGCCGCGGGCTACCGGCTTCTCTTCACCAGCGATGCCTGCCTGAACGCCGCGCCCGGCGGGCGGCCGGGCCACCTGCTCGGCCGCATCAACATCGAGGCGGGGGCCATCACGGACGGTGCGGGGCGCCTCGATCCGTCGCGGCTCGCCACCTGGATGTTCAACCGCCCCATCGCCGCCCTCGCCGAGGCATGACGCCGCGGCGGGACGATACGCTGGGCGTCGTCCTCGCCGGGGGCCTGGCGCGGCGCATGGGCGGCGGGGACAAGCCGCTGCGGGTCCTCGGCGGCCGGACGCTGCTGGATCGGGTCATCGCGCGCTTGGCGCCGCAGGTCGCCGCGGTGGCGATCAACGCGCAGGGCGACCCCACCCGCTTCGCAGCGCATGGCCTGCCGGTGGTGCCGGACAGCCTGCCGGAGCATCCGGGGCCGCTCGCCGGCGTGCTGGCGGGGCTGGACTGGGCGGCGGCGCAGCGGCCCGACCTGCCCTGGGTGCTCTCCGTGGCCGGCGACGGGCCCTTCCTGCCATCCGACCTCGCCGCCCGCCTGCATATGGCCCGCGCCACCGCCGGCACGCCACTGGCCTGCGCCCGCTCCGCGGAGAGCGGACAGACCCATCCGACGATCGGCCTCTGGCCAGTCGCGCTACGGGGCGAGCTGCGCGCCGCCCTGGCCGCCGGCATCCGCCGGGTCGAGCGCTTCACCACTGCGCAGGGCTGCGCCCATGCCGACTGGCCCAGGGGCCCGGTCGACCCCTTCTTCAACGTCAACACGCCCGAGGACCTGGCCGAAGCCGAGCGGCTGCTGCTTCTGGGTTGCCAGCCCCCGGCTGCGGGCTACCCTCCCGCCCTCCGAGGGAAGGACGAGCCATGACAGCGCCACGCATCCTGATGTGGGCCGACGCCACCGAGCCCTACGAGGCCGCCATCGCCGAAGCCGGGCTCGCCGGCCGCGTCCACCTGACGGCCCTGGCCCGCAAGGACTCGCCCTCCCCCGAGCTTCTGGCGGAGACCGAGGTGATCCTCGGCTGGGGCGCGCCCGCCGGCGTGCTGCCGAAGATGCCGAAGCTGCGCTGGATCCAGTCGCTCACTGCCGGCGTGGAGGGCTGGCTCGCCCTGCCCGACCTGCCGGAAGGGGTGGCGCTGACCTGCGCGCGGGGGACGCACCGGCATTCGATGCCGGAAAACATCCTCGGCGCCATCTTCCACATCGCCAAGCCCTACCACGCGATCGAGGGCGACAACGCCGAGCATCGCTGGACCCGGCGCATGGCCATGCCGCTGACCGGCAAGACGCTCGGCATCCTCGGCCTCGGCGAGATCGGCGGCGAGCTGGCGCGCAAGGCCGCGGGGCTCGACATGCGGGTGATCGGCACGCGGCGGAAGACCGGCACGGCCATCCCGGGCGTCGCCGAGATCTTCGCGCCGGAGGACACCGACAAGGTCCTGGCGCAATCCGACTTCGTCGTCTGCCTGCTGCCGGCGACCCCGGACACCGAGAATTTCCTCGACGCGTCGCGCTTCGCGAAGATGAAGCCTACGGCCTGGCTGATCAATTTCGGCCGCGGCGCCGTGATCAGGGACGGCGACCTGATCGCCGCTGTGACGGGAAAGGTCATCGCCGGCGCCATCCTCGACGTCTTCCGCAAGGAGCCGCTGCCGCCCGAGGACCCGTTCTGGTCGACGCCAGGCATCCTGGTGCTGCCGCATATCGGCGGCGGCTTCCCGGGCCGCGACAAGGTGGTCGGCGCGCTTTTCGCCGAGAATCTCGGCCGCTTCCTCGCGGGTCACCCGCTGCGAGAGCTGGTCGACCGCAAGCTGGGCTACTGACGTGCCGGCTGACCTGCCGAAGGAGGCGACGGGCCCGCTGAAGGGCCTCAAGATCCTCGACATGACGGGCGTCGTGCTCGGCCCCTTCGCCACGCAGATGCTGGCGGACTGGGGCGCGGAGGTGATCAAGATCGAGCCGCCGAACGGCGACCTGGTGCGGAACTCGGGCCTCTACCGCAACCGCGGCATGGCCTCCGTCTTCCTGGCGATCAACCGCAACAAGCGCTCGCTCTGCCTCGACATCAAGACCGAGGAGGGGAAGGAGATCCTTCGGAAACTCATCGCCAGCGTCGACGTGCTGGCGACGAATGTCCGCCCCGCCGGCATGGCCCGCGCCGGCTTCGGCTACGAGGACTGCGCGAAGCTCAACCCCGGCCTGATCTACGCCGCGGCGACCGGCTTCGGCCAGGACGGGCCGTACAGGGCGCGCCCCGCCTTCGACGAGATCATCCAGGCCGCCTCCGGCTTCGCCGACGTGGTGGGGGAGGAGTTCGGCCGGCCGATGTTCGTGCCCTCCCTCGTCGCCGACAAGCTGACGGGGATGGCGCTGGCCATGGCGATCCTGGCGGCGATGGTGCACCGGCTGAAGACGGGCGAGGGCCAGTTGGTCGAGGTGCCGATGCTGGAGACGCTGACCGCCTTCGTCGGCGTCGAGCATCTGGGCGGCCTCGCCTTCGATCCGCCGATCGGCGAGCACGGCTACAAGCGCCTCAGGCACCGCAAGCCCGTGCCCACCAGCGACGGCTACATCACCCTGCTGCCCTACACGGCGCAGCACTGGCGCGCCTTCTTCACCGCGGCCGGGCGCGAGGACCTGATCGAGACGCTGCAGGTCGATGATCCGGTGAAGCGCAACGCCCGGATCGACGAGGTCTATGCCGCCTGCGCGGAGATCGCCCGCACCCGCAGCACGGAGGCCTGGCTGACGCTCTGCGAGGAACTCGACATTCCCTGCACCGGCTTCACGAAGCTCGAGCACGTCACCGAACACCCGCACCTGAGGGCCGTGGGCATGTTCCAGGTGATGGAGCACCCGAGCGAGGGCGCGGTGCGCACGGTGCGGCCGCCGACGAAATTCACGAAGACGCCCGCGAATATCCGGCGGCTTGCCCCGCGGCTGGGGGAGCATAGCCGGGAGCTTCTAGGCGAACTGGGCTACGACGCGGCCGCGATCGACGCACTGGCGGCCAGGAAGGTCGTGAAGGTGCTGTAGCCCTGGGGGGAAGGGAGGGAACTCCCTTCCCCCCAGACCCCCACATCCCTCCTTTTTCTGCTCCTTTCCGCGCGTGCCGGCCGCACATGCCGGGGACGCCCTGCACCGTCGGCGCACGCGGCACGTGAACTGACAGAAAAAGGAGGTGGGGGAGGTGTCGGGGGGGAGGAGTTCGCTCCTCCCCCCTGACGAAACACCGACCTATGATCGAACCGCACAAGGGGAAACATCCAATGCCACCACCACGCATCGTCCTGATGGACAACGGCCTCTCCGACATGGACGTCGCCCGCGCCCTCTGCCCGGCCGGCTTCGACCTCTCCATCCAGAAGCCCGAGGGCCCAGCCTTCACCGAAGCCTGCGCCACCGCCGAATACCTGGTCGGCTTCGGCCATCGCGGCATCGACGCGAAGTTCTATGCCGGCGCGCCGAAGCTGCGCCTGCTGCAGCTTCTCTCGGCCGGCTACGACACGGTCGACATCGAGGCCGCGCGCGGCGCGAAGGTGCCCGTCTGCAACAACGGCGGCGCCAATGCGACGGCCGTGTCGGAGCATGCGATCATGCTAATGCAGGCCGTCTGCCGGCGCCTGGTCTGGCAGCACAGCTCCGTCGTCGCGGGTCGCTGGCGCGGCAACGCCCCGTCCCAGGCCGGCATCTTCGAGATGCGCGGCAAGGTGCTCGGCATCGTCGGCCTTGGCACCATCGGCAAGAAGGTCGCGCGGCTGGCCAATGCCTTCGGGATGACCGTCCTCTACTTCGACGTGAAGCGCCTGACCGAGGCCGAGGAGGATGCGCTGAACGTGCGCTTCCGCCTGCTGAACGAGATCCTGCGCGACTGCGACATCCTCTCGCTGCACGTGCCCCTGCTGCCGACGACGAAGCACATGATCGGCGCGGCGGAGCTTGCCATGATGAAGAAGGGCAGCTTCGTGGTGAACACCTGCCGCGGTCCCGTCATCGACGAGAAGGCCCTGACCACGGCGCTGGAGAGCGGGCATCTCGGCGGCGCCGGCCTCGACGTCTTCGACGTGGAACCGACACCGGCCGACAACCCGCTACTCAAGCTCGACAACGTGGTGCTCACGCCGCATCTCGCGGGCCCGACGGCGGACAACCAGCAGGCGCGCTTCCGCAATGCCTTCGACAATTGCCAGCGCGTCCACCGCGGCGAGAAGCCGCTCTGGGTCATCCCGGAACTGCAATAGCCCGGGCGCGCCCGGCGCATGTGGATCATCGTCGCCGGGCCCTACACCTCGGGCGGCGCCGATGCCGCCCGGCGCGCCGCCAACCTGCGTGCACTCAACCAGGCCGCGCTGGCGCTGTTCCGCGCGGGGCACGTGCCGGTGATTGGCGTGAACATGGCGCTGCCCGTCATCGAGGCCGCCGGCGATGACCCGGCGGCCTTCGATGCGGTGATGCTGCCGCTCTCCCTGACGCTGGCCGAGCGCTGCGACGCCTGCCTGCGCATCGGGGGCGCCTCGGCCGGCGCGGATGCGGAGGCCGCGCGGTTCATGGCGCGCGGCCTGCCGGTCTATCGCAGCCTGGAGGAGGTACCCTGCCTGCACTCCACGCAGGCCATTGCACAAGACGACGCCACATCGCGATAATCGGCGCGGCGTTCCGCGATGTCCGCCGCGGCACATTTCCTGCTGTACCCCAGCGCGACACGTCAGGTGCATGGAGGCCAGGACGCTGGACAGCAGCGCAGCCATCGAGGCCCGCGGGGCCATCGAATATGTCTCGGTCACCAAGCGTTTCGGCGCCACCACGGCGGTCGCGGCGCTGAACCTGCGCATCCCGGCCGGCACCTATTGCTGCCTGCTCGGCCCGTCCGGCTGCGGGAAGACGACGACCTTGCGCATGCTCGCCGGCCACGAACTGGCGACCGAGGGCGACATCCTTCTGGACAACGCCAACGTCACGCTTCTGCCGCCGGCGGCACGCGGCACCGCGATGATGTTCCAGTCCTATGCGCTGTTCCCGCATCTCTCCTGCCTCGACAACGTCGCCTTCAGCCTGCGCATGAAGGGCGTGGCCAAGGCCGAGCGGCATGCCCGGGCGCTGGAGATGCTCGACCTTGTCGAGATGGCGCCGCTGGCTGCCCGCTTGCCCGCGCAGCTCTCGGGCGGGCAGCAGCAGCGCGTGGCGCTGGCCCGCGCGCTGGTGACCAACCCCGCGGCACTGCTGCTGGACGAGCCGCTCTCCGCCCTCGACCCCTTCCTGCGCGGCCGCGTGCGCGCGGAACTCAAGCGCTTCCAGCGGCGGCTCGGCATCACCTTCGTCCATGTCACCCACAGCCAGGACGAGGCGCTGGCGCTGGCCGACCTGGTCGTGCTGATGCGCGACGGGCTGATCGAGCAGCAGGGCACGGCGCGGGAGCTGTTCGACGGCCCGCGCACCGCCTTCGCCGCGCGCTTCCTCGGCGGGCACAACGTGGTGACGCTGCCACAGGGCCAGGTCGCGGTGCGCACGGACCGCACGCGCCTCGCCGATGGCCCGGGCTACGCCGCGACGCTGCGCAGCGTGGAATACACCGGCACGGGCTACGCCCTGTCGCTGGCCGATGCCGCGGGCGAGGAGCTCGCGGTGCTGCTGGACGAGGCCGCCTATGCGGCCCGCCCCGTCTTCTCGCCGGGCGAGAGCCTGGCGCTCACCTGGGACCCCGCCGACGAGCGGCCCCTGCAAGGAGGATGATGATGGCCCACCGGACGAAGGGCGGCCCCGGCCGCCGCGAATTCATGCTCGGCGCGGCGGCCGCCGCCTTGGCGGCGCCGGCCGTTCACGCCCAGGGCGCGGTGGTGCTGCGCTATGTCGGCACCGCGGTGAACCAGCACGCCGGCATCAAGGACAAGGTCAAGCAGGACCTCGGCATCACGATCGAGTACGTGCCCGTCACCTCCGACGACGTGGTGCGCCGCGCGGTGACGCAGCCGAACAGCTTCGACATCCTCGATTCCGAATACTGGATGCTGAAGAAGATCATCCCCTCCGGCAACCTGGTCGGCATGGATGCCCGCCGCATCAAGCTGGTGGACGAGATCACCCCCGTCTTCACCAAGGGCGAGATCGCGGGGCGCCGCATCGGCGACCAGGGCACGGCGCCGAAGAAGGTGATGTACCTGCCGGCGCGCGACGGGAAGACCTTCTCGGCGACGCCGACGCAGTGGCTGACATTGATCCCGACCGTCTACAACGCCGACACCCTCGGCATCCGGCCCGACAAGATCAACCGCCCCATCACCTCCTGGTCGGAACTGCTGAACCCGGAGTTCAAGGGCAAGGCCAGCATCCTGAACATCCCCTCGATCGGCATCATGGACGCCGCGATGGTGGTGGAGGCGACGGGCCAGCACAAATACGCCGACAAGGGCAACATGACCCGGGCGGAGATCGACCTGACCATGCGCGTGCTGACCGAGGCCAAGCGCGCCGGCCAGTTCCGCGCCTTCTGGAAGGACTTCAACGAGAGCGTGAACCTGATGGCCTCCGGCGAGACGGTCATCCAGTCCATGTGGTCGCCGGCGGTGACCAAGGTGCGCTCGATGGGCGTTCCCTGCATCTACCAGCCGCTGAAGGAAGGCTACCGCGCCTGGGCCGGCGGCCTCGGCATCCCGAAGACTCTGAGCGGGCGCAAGCTCGACGCCACCTACGACTTCATCAACTGGTTCCTGTCCGGCTGGGCCGGCGCCTTCCTCAACCGCCAGGGCTACTACGCCGCCGTGCTGTCCACCGCGAAGGCGAACATGCAGCCCTACGAGTGGGATTTCTGGATGGAGGGCAAGCCCGCCGCCCAGGACATCAAGGCCCCGGACGGGACGGTGATGGAGAAGGCCGGCGCGATCCGCGACGGCGGCAGCTACGAGGCGCGCATGGGTGCCGTAGCGTGCTGGAACGCGGTGATGGACGAGAACGACTACATGGTCAGGAAGTGGAATGAGTTCATCGCCGCCTGAAGCCGCGGCGAGCACGGGGCGGGCGGCGCTGCTGCAGGCGGCGCCGCTGGCCCTGGTGCTGGCCGGCTTCTTCGTGCTGCCGCTGCTGGCGACCGCGGTCGTCAGCTTCTGGGACTACACGGAATACTCGCTGGTGCCGGCGGTCACGCTGCGCAACTACCGCGAGATGTTCGAGGGCTGCCTGACCTTCGGCCCGGACTGGCCCTGCACGACCGTCCGCACCTACCTCTCGACGCTGAAATTCTGCCTGCTGGTCTGGGGCTTCACCTTGGTGATCGGCTTCACGGTCGCCTATTTCCTGGCCTTCCACCTGCGCAGCGATACCACGCGCACGGCTCTGTTCCTGCTGTGCACGGCGCCCTTCCTGACCTCCAACGTGATCCGCATGATCTCCTGGATTCCCCTGCTGGGGCGTGAGGGGGCGGTGAACCGGTCCCTCATCGCGCTGAAGATCACCGACCAGCCCCTGGACTGGCTGCTCTTCTCCGACTTCAGTGTGGTGCTGGCCTTCGTGCATCTCTACACGCTGTTCGTGACCGTCCCCGTCTTCAACAGCCTGATGCGCATCGACCGCAGGCTGATCGAGGCCGCGCGCGATGCCGGCGCCTCGGGCTGGCAGATCCTGTGGCACGTCATCATCCCCCTCGCCCGCCCAGGCATCGTCATCGGCTCGATCTTCGTCATCGTGCTGGTGATGGGGGATTTCGTGACCATCGGCGTGATGGGGGGGCAGCAGATCGCCTCGGTCGGCAAGGTGATCCAGGTGCAGATGTCCTACCTGCAGTTCCCGGCCGCGGCCGCCCAGGCCGTCGTGCTGCTGGCGCTGGTGCTGCTGATCATCGTGGCGCTGACCCGCGCGGTCGACATCCGGCGGGAACTGTGACCCACCCCTCGCCGGACCGGAGCGCCCTGTGATGCCGGAGAAAAGGGGCTCCGCCTTCTACGCGCTTGCGGCTTTCTTCGCGCTCTTTGTGCTGTTCCTCTACGGCCCGACGCTGACCATCCTTGTCCTCTCCTTCCAGGGGCCCGAGGGCGGGCTGACCTTCCCGCTGCAGGGCCTGTCGCTGCACTGGTACCGGGTGCTGTGGGAAGGCGTCGGCGTCGTCGACATCTGGGCCGCCTTCCGCCGCTCCCTCCGGCTCTCGCTCGTGGTGATGGTGCTGACCACCGTGATCGCGCTGGCGGCGGGCTACGCGTACCGCCGGCGCTTCCGCGGCCAGGACCTGCTGTTCCACCTGACCATCGCCAGCCTGATCGTGCCCTCGATTGTCGTCTCGCTTGGCATCGCGCTGCAGTTCCGGCTGATCGACGATGGGGTGAAGGCGCTGGGCGAGGCGCTGGAGATCGGCTGGGTCGCCGAGAACTTCGCGACGACCATGGGCCTCTTCACCTCCGGCCTCGGCGCGCACCTGACCTGGACGCTCCCCTTCGGCCTCCTGATCATGTTCGCCGTCTTCAACCGCTTCCCCGGGGAACTCGAGGAAGCCGGCCGCGACCTCGGCGGCTCGCCGCGCCAGGTCTTCCTGCATGTCGTGCTGCCGATCATCGCGCCGAGCCTGATCGGCGTCGCGCTCTTCGGCTTCACCCTGTCCTGGGACGAGATTGCGCGCAGCAGCCAGGCGTTGGGCGACCTCAACACCCTGCCGCTGGAACTGCAGGGGCTGACGACCACGGTGACGACGCCGGAGATCTATGCGCTGGGAACGCTCACCACCGGCGTCTCGGCGCTGGTCATCGGCCTCGCCTTCGCCAGCTTCGCGCTGTGGCGGCGCTACCGGGCGCGGCGGGCCTGACCCGTCATTCCGCCGCCTGCCGCACGCCCCGCGCCGCGATCGCGGCGCGCGTCGCCGGCAGCAGGGACCGGCCATCCTCCACCGCATCCTCCAGCGGGTCGAAGCCGCGGATCAGGAAGGTATCGACGCCGATCTGCCAGTAGTCCGCCAGCGTATCCGCCACCTGCTCCGCCGTGCCGACCAGCGCCGTGGAATTGTGCCCCGCGCCCAGAGCCGCCGCGACCTCGGTCCACAGCAGCTTGTCCCGCACCGGACCGCCTTTCGCCGCCTCCAGCAGCCGGGCGGAGCCGACGCTTTCGACATTGCGGTTGCCGGTGGCGCGCTGGCCGCCGCGCAACTCCAGGATCCGCGCCAGAATGCCGTCCGCCCGCTTCCAGGCCGCCTCATGCGTCGCCGCCAGTACGGGCCGGAAGGAGATGCTGAAGCGCACCCGCGCCGGATCACGTCCCGCCGCGGCGACACTGGCGCGGACCTTCGCGATCGTCTCGCGCGCCTGGTCGAGCGTCTCGCCCCAGAAGGCGTAGGTATCGGCGTGCTTCCCCGCCACCGCGATGCCGGCGTCTGAACTGCCCCCGAAGAAGACCGGGATATGCGGCTGCTGGACCGGCTTGATCTCGGAGAAGCAGCCCTTGAAGCGGTAGTGCGGCCCCTCGTGGTCGAAGGGCTTTGGCTCGGTCCAGATGCGGCGCATCAGCCCGACATACTCATCCGTCCGGGCATAGCGCGCGTCATGGCCGAGGAAGTCGCCGTCCGCGACCTGCTCGGCCGGATTGCCGCCGGTAATGACATGCATCGCCGCGCGACCCGCGCTCAGGTGATCGAGCGTCGCAAAGGCCCGTGCCGCCACGGTGGGCGCCACGAAGCCCGGCCGGTGCGCCACCATCAGCCCGATCCGCCGCGTGCTCGCCGCCGCATGGGCCGCGACGAGCATCGCGTCGGGCTGGGTGGAGAGCCAGGCGATCAGGATGCGGTCGAAGCCCGCCGCCTCATGCGCCTGGGCGAAGCGGGCGATGTAGTCGCCGTCGAAGGTCACCCCGGGCGCGGGCGGCGCCGTTTCCGACTGCGCGCGGTGGGAGATCATGCCGATAAAGGTGGGGTCGGCGGCATCCATCGGCATGGCTCCTATCGCCTATTGCGTGACGCTCAGACGTCCACCTTCCCGGTGTGCAACTTCATGCGCATGTGGTCCGGCACCTCCTGCCCCGCATCCGTGAACGCCTTGCGCAGCGCCGGGATGTGCGGGCCGAAGATGCCCTCGCGGTTGTCGCTGCACCAGTCGCGCGACTGCGCCGGCATGACCAAGCTGCCCTGGAAGCGCGGCATCACCCAGCGGGCGAAAAGCTCATAGCTGCGCAGCGTGTCCTCGCGGTTGGCCCATTCATGCGCGCGGAACAGCACGCCGCCGCAGCCGCCCTCGGTGTATTCCAGCAGCCGCTCGATCCCCTTGGCGACCGTCTCCGGTCCGCCCACCAGCGTGGTGCCGGCGCGCAGGCCGTCGCCCAGCGGATCCTCGGAGCGCATCGGCGGGCGGCCCAGCGTCTCGCTGAAGTAGCTCAGCGTCTCGATGCGCTCGCCCACCTTGACGTCGCGGAAGGCGCGCTCGTCATCCTCGGCGACATGCATGTTCACCACCAGCCGCCAGCCGTCGCGCGGCATGGAGGTGCCGTGCTTCGCGGCTTCCGCCTCGCCCAGGCGCCAATGCTCGGCGAGCTTGGCGTTGCCGCCCGGCAGCCCGGCGCCGAGGCTCAGCAGACCGACGCCATACTTGCCCGCCGTGATCACGCCGGACGGCGTGGTGGCGGAGGCGACGGCGATGTCGAAGCGCGGGAAACTGTAAGGCGCGAGGTGCAGCCGCGCCTCCTTCATCTCGAACCAGTCGGTCTTCATGGTGACCGGCTCCTCGCAGGCGAGGAGCTTCATGATGGCGCCCAGGCTCTCATCCATCATGCGGCGCTGGTTGATCGGGTCGAGGCCCAGCATGTAGGCGTCGGAGACCCGCGCGCCCGGGCCGCAGCCGAGCATCGCGCGCCCCTTGCTCATGTGATCCAGCTGCACGAAGCGCTGCGCCACCATGTAGGGATGGTGGTAGGGCAGGCTGGTGACGCCGGAGCCGAGGCGGATGTGCTTCGTCCGCTCGAAGGCCGCGGCCATGAAGATCTCGGGCGAGGCGATCAGCTCCCAGCCCGCGGAATGGTGCTCGCCGATCCAGGCCTCGTCATAGCCCAGGGTATCGAGCCATTCGACCAGTTCCATGTCGCGGCCGAGCGCGAGGGTCGGATTGTCGCCGACCCGATGGAAGGGGGCGAGGAAGATGCCGAAGCGCAGCGGGCGCTGACGTGCCATGGGGGCCGATGCCTTTCCGTTCCGTGTCCCTGATGGGTGAGGCTAGACCAGAACGGTCCCCGCAGGAACCGGCCGCGATGCGCCGGCCCCACCGCGCCTGGCTGCGGCGCGGCTGCTGTGACCCGGCGCACAGCCGGGACCAGGGCCGACCGGCATCCTCCCGATCCGGAGAGACGGGCGGGGCCCGGATCCGCGGCACGTCCGGGCGGGCGGCATGCGCTGTCACCCCGGGAACAGCGGCCGACGCCCCGGCAAGCCCATGCTCTCCCCGTCAGGTTGATAGGGAGACAGACCATGCAAGCCACCGCCGCCGCCTTCGTCCCCGGCATGAAGCAGGGCCGTCAGAAGCCCCTGCTGCTCCGGCTGATCGAGCGGTTCCGCGCCGCCCGGCATGAGGCCGAGATGGCGCTCATCGACCCGCGTCTGCGGGAGGACGCCGGGCTCGCGCCAGGCAGCGCGAGCGGCTGGCCGTAGAGCGTGATCGCCGGAGGTGGAATCACCGAAGGCGTGAATCACACGATAAATCAGGAGCCTAGACCATGAGCCGCGCTTCTGTGCGCGCGGATCAGGGTCTAGAACCCGGTCAGCTGATACCCTGCGCCGGCGCCGCATCCCCTCGGGCTGACGCCCCGCATCAGCGCTGCGCCGGGCCGGCCGACACCCTGTATCAGCGCTGCGCCGGCCGATCCGCCGTGCGCAGCGCCGCGGAGCCGCCGCCGACCCGGGGGCGCGGGCCCGGGTCGGTCAGCGACCCGTCCGCGCCCACGCGCAGGACGGAGATGTCGCGCTCCACCATGTTGCCGACCAGCAGCGTCCGACCGTCCGGAGAAAAGACCGCACCCTGCGACCAGGTGCCGACCCGCGCCTCGCCCACGATGGACAGTCGGCCCTCTGGCGCGATGCGCAGCATCCGGACAAGGCCGGGCCCGTGGAAGGGCGAGCCCGTCGGCTTGTTCGACCCGTTCATCACCGTCACGGCGACGAGCCGGCTGTCCGGGCCGGCCACGATCCCCTCCGGCGTCTGGCCCACGCTGATCGTATCCACGATTCGGAACGGCTCACGCTGCAGGTCGATCAGGCTGACGGTATCGGCATCGCCGGTGCCGCGCCCGATATTGGCCACCACCGCCCATTTCCCGTCCGGCGTGATCGAGAGGCCGTAGGGCCGTACGCCCGTCGTGATCTCCCGCTCCGTCTTCGTGACGCGTTCGCCGTCGATGCGGAGCACATTCACCGAATGGTCGCCGTAGCGGGTCACCAGGGCGTGCCGGCCGTCCGGCGTGAAGGCGACGTGGCTGACCTCGCTGCTGACGGGGCCGATCTCGATCTTGCCCGCGCTCGTCACGTCATGGCCGTGGATGCGGTAGACGCTGACCGTCCCCTCTGCGCGATTCGCGACCAGCGCCATGGTGCCGGCGCGGTTGATCGAGACGCCGGCGGGGCCGAGACCAGTGGGCAGCGTGGCCAGGATTCGCGGCGGGTTCACGGCGAGATCCACCACCGCCATGCCATGGCCCGGGATGAGCTTGCCGGGATCGGCAGGATCGGGACGCTGGTTTGCGGTGACCAGGGCAAGACGCTCGTCGGGCGTAATGGCGACCGAGGTCGGTGGGCCAACGACAGAGGCCGGCACCGAGATCTCCGCCCGCACCGCGGGCGGCGAGACGGAGAGGTCGATCACGGTCAGCGTGTCCGGCGCGGCGTCGCGCACGGTGCGCGTCCGCCCGTTCTCGATCACCAGCTTGTTGTCGTTGGCCGAGAGGGCAAGCTGCGCCGCGGCCTGCGGCGGCAGCATGCCGAGCAGCGCGGCGAGGATGAGCCCGCCCGGCATGGGCCGAAATCGCATCATGGGTGTCGCACATCCTCCCGGGATCGCCGGAGTGTCGTGGGATGGGTCGCCCCGCGCAAGCGGCCGCGCTGGACGACGGACCGGCAGCCCGGCACGACAGCCGGCACAGCAGGGGGGCGGGCGGGATGATCGGCATCGACTGGGGTACCAGCAGCTTCCGGGCGTGGCGGCGCGATGCGGCCGGCGTCATCCGCGCCCGCGTCGATGACGGTCCGGGCATCCTGGAGGTCCCGGCCGGCGGCTTCGCCGCGGCACTGGATGCGGCGATCGGTCCCTGGCTGGACGTCGAAGCCGGTCCGGTCCTGCTCTGCGGCATGGTCGGCAGCCGCCAGGGCTGGGTTGAGGCGCCCTACCTGCCCTGCCCGGCCGGCCCCGCGGAGATCGCCGCCGCCCTGACGCCCATCCCGCACCGCGGCGCCAGGCTGCTGCTCGTGCCCGGCCTCCGCGCCACCGATGCGGCGGGCCTGCCGGACGTCATGCGGGGCGAGGAGACCAAGCTCATCGGCCTGCTGGCCGAGACCGACGCCGCGTCCGGCCTCGCCTGCCTGCCGGGGACGCACACCAAATGGGCGCGCATCGGCGGCGGGCGCGTCCTCGGCTTCGCAACCCAGATGACCGGGGAGGTGCGGGCGACGCTGCTGGAGCATTCGATCCTCGGCCGCCTCGCCGCGGCGGACGCGCCGGGCAGCGATGCCGCCTTCCTGCGCGGCCTGCAGCGGGCGCGGCAGGCTGGTGGCCTGCTGCACCACCTTTTCGGCACGCGGGCCCTCGGGCTGACGGGCGCGCTGCCGGAGGACGAGACGGAGAGCTACCTCTCCGGCCTGCTGATCGGGCATGAGGTCGCGGCCGTGCTGGCGGAGGGCGCACCGGAGGGGCCGGTGCATCTCGCCGGCGCCCCGGCGCTCTGCCGGCGCTACGCGCTCGCCCTGGACGCCTTCGGCCTGGCCCATCGGCTGCACGACCCCGACCTGGCACTGCACGGTCTGGCGCTGATCGCCCGGCGCCTCACGGCCTGAGCGCTGGCCCGAGTTTGCCCTTGCCTCGCCGCCACGCTTCGGGTTGAAGGCGCGGCACCGGTCCCGCCTGCTGCGACAGGCCGCGCCTGCGGCGACAGAACAAGACGTCAGGGAGCTTCCATGGCCATCCGTCTTTCCCGCCGTACGGCGCTGCTCGGCCTCGGCGCCGCCCCGCTCGCGCGGCCGGCGCTCGCCCAGGACGCCGCGGTCACGCTGCGCCTGCACCACTTCCTGCCCGCCGTCTCCAACGTGCACCGCTTCTTCATCCAGCCCTGGGCGCAGAAGGTCCAGGCCGACAGCCAGGGGAAGCTGCGCATCCAGATCTTCCCGGCGATGCAGCTCGGCGGCGCGCCGCCGCAGCTCTTCGATCAGGCGCGCGACGGCGTCGCCGACATCATCTGGACCCTGCCCGGCAACACGCCGGGCCGCTTCCCGCGGATCGAGGTCTTCGAGCTGCCCTTCGTCGCGCACAAGAAGGCGATCGTGAACTGCCTCGCCGTGCAGGAATTCGCCGCGAAGAACCTGCGCGAGGAGTTCCGCGAGGTGCACCCCATCGTGGTCTGGGCGCATGGCGAGGGGCTGATCCACAGCCGCCGCCCGGTCCGCACCATGGAGGACCTGAACGGCATGAAGCTGCGCTTCCCGTCGCGGATGAACGGGGAGGCGCTGAAGGCGCTCGGCGCCGCGCCGGTCGGCATGCCGGTGCCGCAGGTGCCGGAGGCGCTGAGCCAGGGCGTGATCGACGGCGCCGTGGTGCCCTGGGAGATCGTGCCCTCTCTCCGCCTGCAGGAGATGGTGAAGAACCACACCGAGATCCCGGGCAGCCCGACGCTCTACACCGCCACCTTCATCCTGGCGATGAACCGGCCGAAATACGAAGGCCTGCCGACCGACCTGCGCGCCGTGCTGGATGCCAACAGCGGCGCCGCTGCGGCGCGGATGGCGGCGGTGCCCTGGGACGAGCGTGGCCCGATCGTCGAGGCCGATGTGAAGCGGCGCGGCAACGAGGTCATCGTGATCTCGGAGGCCGAGAAGCAGCGCTGGCAGCAGGCGACGAAGCCGGTCACCGACGCCTGGGTGGCGCAGTCGAAGGACCGTGGCTTCGACGGCGCGACCCTTCTGGCCGAGGCGCAGGAACTGGTCGCGAAATACGGCAAGACCTACGCCTGAAGGCCGGAAGGTGCCTGACCGCACCGAGCCGGCGCCGCCCCGCGGACCGATCGCGGGGCTGGCCGCCACGCTCGCCTTCATGGGTGGCGCGACGCTGCTGGCGGTCGCGCTGCTGACCACCGTCAGCGTGCTGAAGCGCTGGCTGACCAGCCAACCCATCCCGGGCGATTTCGAGATGGTCTCGCTGGGCGCGGGGCTGACGGTGATGGGCTTCCTCGCCTACGGGACGCTGCTGCGCACCAACATCCTGGTCGACAGCTTCACCACCTGGCTGCCGCGCGGCGTCACGCGCGTGGTCGACGCGTTCTGGATGCTGGTCTGGTGCGGCGTCGCGGCGGTGCTGGCCGAACGGCTCTTCGTGGGCGCGCGGGAGACGCTGGCGAGCGGGACGACGACCATGGTGCTGGGCCTGCCGACCTGGTGGGCCATCGGCGTGGGCGCGGCCTGCTTCGCGGTGACGGCGGCGGCCGCGCTGTACTGGGTGGCCCGCCTGGTCGCAGGACGGGGCTGATGGCCCCCGAATTCCAGCAGGCCGCGCTCGGCTTCGCCGCGCTGCTCGGGCTGATCGCGCTGCGCTGCCCGGTGGGGCTGGCGATGCTGCTGGTCGGCGCAGGCGGCTACCTCTGGATCGTCGACTGGCCGATCCTGATGAACTACCTCAAGACCACGCCCTGGCACCTGTTTGCCAACTACACGCTTTCGGTCAT
>JAIYAI010000012.1 GCA_027489135.1 Acetobacteraceae bacterium | reverse complement strand
CCCGCGCACCCCAGAAGGGCACTTGCGGCGTCGTGCTTTCGGCGGCGACACGGCGGCGGCGCGCCTGGGCGTAGTTCACATCCACCGGCGCGAAACCGCGCGGATCGGCAGTGCCTAGCACGCGCTTCTCGTTCTTCGCCTTGCCCTTCCGCTTGGCCTGAAGTGCGGCGAGGTAGTCGTCGAAGCCGTTGCCGACCACCTTGTCCATCAGGTGCAGGCCGTCGAAGGCATCGCGCGCATAGGCCACGCGCCCGCACGCATAGGCCTTCACGCAATCATCCTCGACATAGTTGCGCGTCAGCGCGGCGCCGCCGAGCAGCACCGGGATGTCGATGCCCTGGCGGCTCATCTCCTCCAGATTCTCGCGCATCACCACCGTGGACTTCACCAGCAGGCCGGACATGCCGATGGCGTTGGCCTTGTGCTCCTTCGCGGCGGCGACGATGTCGTTCAGCGGCACCTTGATGCCGAGGTTCACCACCTTATAGCCGTTGTTGGTGAGGATGATGTCGACCAGGTTCTTGCCGATGTCGTGCACGTCGCCGCGCACGGTGCCCAGCACGATGATGCCCTTTTCCTGCCCCTCGACGCGCTCCATGAAGGGCTCGAGATAGGCGACGGCGGCCTTCATCGTCTCCGCGCTCTGCAGCACGAAGGGCAGCTGCATCTTGCCGGCGCCGAAGAGGTCGCCCACCACCTTCATGCCGTCCAGCAGCACGTCGTTGATGATGTCGAGCGGCTTCATGCCCTCGGCCATGGCGGCGGCGAGCTCGTCATCCAGGCCCTTGCGGTCGCCATCCACGATGCGGTCCTTCAGGCGGCCCTGCACCGTCGCTGCCTTGACCTTCGCCACGTTATCCGCGGCCTTCCGGCCGGAGAACATCTCCAGCACCTTCTGCAGCGGGTCGTAGCCCTCCCGCCTGCGGTCGAAGATCAGGTCCTCCACCACCTCCACCTCCTCGGGCGGGATCAGGTGCAGCGGCTTGATCTTTGACACGTGTACGATGGCACCGGTCATGCCGGCCTTCACGGCATGGTCGAGGAAGACGCTGTTCAGCACGTGCCGCGCGGCCGGGTTCAGGCCGAAGGAGATGTTGGACAGGCCGAGGATGATCTGGATGTCCGGGAACTCGTCCCGGATCATGCGGATGCCCTCGAGCGTCCACTGGCCGAGCTTGCGGTCGTCCTCGTTGCCGGTGGCGATGGTGAAGGTCAGCGGGTCGATCATCAGGTCGGACTGCGCCAGACCGTGCTTTGTGCAGGCGAAGTCCACCAGGCGGCGCGCAATGCGCAGCTTGTCCTCGGCGGACTTGGCCATGCCCACTTCGTCAATGGTCAGCGCGATGACGGCCGCACCGAACTTCTTGGCCAGGATCAGCCGGTCCTCGGCGGCCTTCTCGCCATCCTCGAAATTGATCGAGTTGATGATCGGCTTGCCGCCATGCAGCTTCAGCGCGGCCTCGATCACCGGCGTCTCGGTGCTGTCGATCACCAGGGGTGAGTTCACCGAGGAGGTAAAGCGGCGAATGATCTCGTTCATCTCGCCCATCTCGTCGCGGCCGACGAAGGCGGTGCAGATATCGAGGCTGTTCGACCCCTCCGCCACCTGCTCGCGGCCGATGGCGAGGCACCCGTCCCAGTCATGCGCCGCCTGGCGCTCCCGCCAGGCCTTCGAGCCATTGGCGTTGCAGCGCTCGCCGATCGAGAAATAGGCGTTCTCCTGGCGCAGCGAGACGGCGGAATAGAGGCTGGCGACGGAGGGCACCCAGAGCGGCTTGCGCCGCACCGGCACCGGCCGCGCCTTCGCACCCGCCAGCTTGCGCAGCATCTGGTCCAGCGCCGCGATATGCGGCGTCGAGGTGCCGCAGCACCCGCCCACCAGGTTCACCCCGTCCTCGGTGACGAAGCGCTCCATCCAGGAGGCGAGGTCGGCGGCGGAGAGCGGGTAGTGGGTCTTGCCGTCCACCAGTTCCGGCAGGCCCGCATTGGGCTGGACGGAGACGAGGCCGGGCCAGTTCTGGCTGAGCCAGCGGACATGCTCGGCCATCTCCTGCGGGCCGGTGGCGCAGTTCAGCCCCATCAGCGGGACGTCGAGCGCATCCACCACCGTCGCCGCCGCCGCGATGTCGGGGCCGACCAGCAGCGTGCCCGTGGTCTCGACCGTCACCTGCACGAAGATCGGGATGTCGCGCTTCGCTTCAGCGCGGGCGATCTTCGCCGCGTTCACCGCGGCCTTGATGAAGAGCGTGTCCTGGTTGGTCTCGGTCAGCAGCGCATCGGCGCCGCCGGCGATCAGGCCGCGGCACTGGGTGACCAGCGCGGCTTCCAGGCTGTCGTAGTCGATGTTGCCGAGGGAGGGCAGCTTCGTCCCAGGACCGATATCGCCGATCACCCAGCGCGGCCGTCCGTCGGCGAAGCCTTCCGACGCCTCGCGTGCGATCTCGACGGCCTTCCTGTTGATCTCGAAGGCCTTGTCCTCCAGCTCGAACTCGCCGAGCGTCACGGGCGAGCCGCCGAAGGTGTTGGTCAGCACCATGTCGGCGCCGGCCTCGTAGTAGCTGCGGTGGATGTCGCGCACGATGTCGGGGCGGGAGAGGATCAGCACCTCGGTGCAGTTCTCCTTGCCCCAGAAGTCGCGGTCGACGTCCAGGTTCATCGCCTGCACGCGCGCGCCGAAGCCGCCGTCGCAGAGCAGCACCTGGTCCTTCAGGGCATCGAGCAGATGCGGGCGGGCCATGGGGTGTCCCTCGTCAGTCCGGAATTGAATGTGGTGTCAGCCGGCCAGCGCCGGCACGCGGCGCTTCGCAGGCCAGAGGCGGACCGGGAGCGGCCCGCCCGCGATGGTCATGGGGTCAGCCAGCGCGCAGCCGGCCTGCCCGAGCCAGCCCGCCAGCGCGGCATCGTCGAAGCCGGGCCAGCGGTGCTTCTGCTTTTCCAGCAGGTCGCCGCGGTCATGCGCCGCGAGGTCGACCACCACCAGCGCGCCGCCGGGCTTGAGCACCCGCGCGGCCTCGGCCAACGCGGCGCCAGGGTCCTCGGCATAGTGCAGCACCATCTGCAGGGCGACGGCGTCGAAGGACGCGTCGGGCATGGGCAGGCGGTACATGTCGGCCTGGCGCACGGCACAGCGGCCACCGAGGCCGCGTTCGGAGAGCCGTCCACGCGCGAGTGCCAGCATCTCGCGGCTGGCATCGACGCCAACGGCGCTCTCGACCCGCGGCGCCACCAGTTCCAGCAGCGCGCCAGTGCCGGTGCCGACATCCAGGAACCGCCCGATCCGCGCCGGCAGCGCCGCAAGCAGCGCCGCCTCGATGGCGTCGGCCGGCAGGCCGAGGGCCCGCATCTCGTCCCAGTCGGCGCCGTCGCGACGAAAGGCCTCGGACGCTGCCCGGGTGCGCTCGGCCGCGAGGCGCACGGCCTGGCGCCGGTCCGCGGCCAGGGTCGTGTCGTCCTCTGGCAGGCGCGCCAGGATGGTGTGGGCGACCTCGGCCGAGGGCGGGACCTGGAAGTAGGCGTTGGCGCCCTCCGGGATCCGCT
>JAIYAI010000776.1 GCA_027489135.1 Acetobacteraceae bacterium | reverse complement strand
CTACATCGCCCCGGTGCCCTTCACGCCGGCGCCACCCACCCGCTTCACCCCGGACGTGATCACCGATTTCGTCGCGGCGGAGCTCGACCGCATCGACCTCGGCGCGCTGTTCGACAGCTTCCCCGCCTTCGACCTCTCCGCCGCGCAGCTCCGCGCCCAGGGCTGGCTGCGCGTGACGCAATCCGGCGCGGACGCGCTGGTGCAGGTCGACGGCAACGGCTCGCTCGGCGGCGCCAGCTTCCTGACCGTCGCCGTGGTGCAGAACACGCTGGCGAGCGCGCTGACGGACACGCTCTTCATGGTGTGAGGCCGATCAGCGCGCCGGGCGGGCGCCGTGCACCATCATCAGCTCGCCCAGCGTCTCCTGCGTCACCAGCCCGGCGAGGCGCCCGTCCGGACCGACCACGCCCACCGCCGGCGCGCCACTGGCCTGCAGCGCCTCCATCGCGTCGGCGAGGCATTGGCGCAGTGCGACCTGCGGAATGTCCCGCGCCATCGCCTCCAGCACCGGCGCGTCGGGGCCGTGCTGCTTGAGGGCGAGGATCATCGCGTCGCGCGTCAGCACGCCGCGCAGGCGCCCGGCGCCGTCGACCACGGGAAATTCATGCTGGGTGGTGGCGATCAGCAGCGCGACCGCATCCTCGATCCGGGCATTGGGCGACAGCGCCTCGAACCGCGTGATCATGGCGGCGCTCACCGGCACGCCGCGCCCGACCTCGCGCATCTGCACCGCATGCGCCTCGGACGATGCGCCGAGATAGACGAAGAGCGCGATGAAGACGAGCAGCGGGTTGCCGCCGAACAGTCCCAGGATGCCGAGACCGAAGGCCACCACCTGCCCCACCGCCGCGGCGCGCTGCGTCGCCTTCACATGGCCCATGCGGAAGGCGAGGAAGGCGCGCAGCACGCGCCCGCCATCCATCGGGAAGGCGGGCAGCAGGTTGAACACGAAGAGCGTGACGTTGACCCAGGCGAGCCGCTCCAGGATGCCCTGGCCTGGGCTGTGCAGCTCCGCGGCGGCGTCCAGCGGGGGCACGCCGCCGAGCACGAGGAACAGCACCGCCGCGATCACCAGGTTCACCGCCGGACCGGCGAGCGCCACGACCAGTTCCTCCTGCGGCTTCTCCGGGATGCGCTCCATCTGCGCCACGCCGCCGATCGGCAGCAGGGTGATGTCGGGCGTCTTCACGCCGTAGCGACGTGCCGCGACGACATGGCCGAATTCGTGCAGCAGCACGCAGAGGAACAACAGGCAGACGAAGACGATGCTGGCCATGGCTTCGCGCGCTCCGCCATGCGCGAAGCCGGACCCGCCGATCCAGAGGAGCAGCAGCAGGAAGGTCATGTGGATGCGGATGGTCGTGCCCTGCACGACGCCGATGGGGAAGGACCAGGTCATGCGCGTCTCCTACCGCGCGGCCGGGCGGCGTGACAGGGCGACATGGCCCCTCGCGCCGGCCTGCGGGGCGGGGGATACTCGAACACCCCTGGACGAGTGACAGCCCATGCGACCGACGCGCCGCGCCCTTCTCCTCGCTCCGCTCGCCGCACCGCCAGCCGCGGCGCAGTCGGCCTGGCCTGCCGCGCCCATCCGCTTCGTCATCGCCTTCCCGCCCGGCGGGCCGAGCGACATCCTCGGGCGCATGGTTGCGCAGAAGATCGCGGAACAGCAGGGCTGGACCGTGGTGGTGGAGAATCGCTCCGGCGCTTCCGGCCTGGTCGGGATGGGCGAGGTCGCGCGCGCCACGCCGGATGGATACACGGTGCTGATCAATGCCTCGGCGCATTCGATCCTGCCGGCGACGCATGCCGGCAAGGTCAGCTACGACATCGCCACGGCCTTCATCCCGGTCACCCTGCTCGGTCGCACGCCGATCCTGCTGACGGCGACACCAGGGCTGCCGGTGCGGAACCTGGCGGAGCTTCTGGCCCATGCCCGAGCCAACCCGGGAAAGCTGAACTACGCCGCGGGCTCCCAGGGCGGCGGGCCGCACATGGTGGCGGAACTCTTCAAGCTGACCGCGGGCATCGACATGCAGTACGTGTCCTATCGCGGCTCCGGCCCGGCGCTGCAGGACCTGGTGGCAGGCACGCTGCAGCTCAGCTTCGATTCGGTGGCGTCTGCGGCGCCGCTGGTGCGGGCTGGGCAGATCCGCGCACTCGCCGTCACCGCGCCCGAGCGCATCCCGGCCTGGCCCGACCTGCCCACGGTGGCGGAGACGGTGCCGGGCTTCGCCGGCGATACCTGGGTGGCCGCCTTCCTGCCGGCCCGCACGCCCGATGCCGTGGTGGCCAGGCTGCATGCGGCCATCGCCCAGGCGCTGCAGGCCCCCGATCTCCGCGCCCGCATCGAGGCGAGCGGCACCATGCCCGGCGGCGAGCCCCAGGCGGCGTTCGCGCGCGTGCTGGCCGAAGAGATGGCGGTCTGGGCCCGCGTGGTGCGGGAGGCGAATATCCGGATCGAGTGAAGCGTCAGAACGCCCGCCAGCCGATATCCCGCCTGCAGAAGCCGCCGGGCCAGTCGATCGCGTCCACCGCCGTATAGGCCGCGTCCCGCGCCGCCTTCAGCGTCTTCCCCGTCGCCGCGATGCCGAGCACCCGCCCGCCCTGCGCCGTCACCGTGCCGTCAGCAGCGCGCGCCGTGCCGGCATGGAAGACCGTCACGCCAGGTACCGCCGCCGCGCGATCCAGGCCGCCGATGGCGCTGCCCTTGCTGTAGCTGCCGGGGTAGCCCTGCGCCGCCATCACCACGACGAGGCTCGGATCGTCCGACCAACGCAGGTCGAAATGCCGAAGCTCCCCGTCGCAGGCGGCCAGCAGCGCGGCCAGCAGGTCGGAGCGCAGCCGCACCATCAGCGCCTGGCATTCCGGGTCGCCGAAGCGGACGTTGAACTCGATCAGCCGCGGCCCCTGCGCGGTCAGCATCAGCCCGGCGAAGAGCACGCCGCGGAAGGGCGTGCCGCGCCGCGCCATCTCCGCCAGCACGGGGCGGACGATCTTCGCCATCGCCTGGTCGCGCAGCGCATCGGTGAAGGCGGGCGGCGGCGAATAGGCGCCCATGCCGCCTGTGTTGGGGCCGGTGTCGCCATCCCCAACGCGCTT
>JAIYAI010000643.1 GCA_027489135.1 Acetobacteraceae bacterium | reverse complement strand
CAGCGAGACCGACTTCGCCACCACGCCCTTGTCGCTGAAGTAGCTTTCGAAGTTCAGCGCGGCAAAGGGATCGGAATCATCCGGCAATGGGCCGTTGATCTGGTAGTCGGCCGGCAGGCCGGCGCCACGCTGCTCGAAGGGAATCCAGGGGACATAGATGTTGAAGGCCTCGAAGGCCGTGGGCGAGGCGAGCTTGAGGTCGTAGTCCTTGCGCTGCTGCAGCGGCGGGTTGGGCGTGCCGCCACCCAGCAGGCCACCACCGGGCGTCACCTCCCCGGCCGGGGCCGGGGTCTGCAGGTCGCTGCCGTAGAGCTGCACCAGGCTATCGAAGAACGCGAGCAGGTTGCCGGTGGAGCGGATCGGCGTGCCAGCCGGGCCGTAGAGGATGCCGCTGGCGATCACCGACATCAGGCTCTGGATGTCCTGCTGCGTGCTGATCGGCGGGATGCCGTTGGCCGGCAGCAAAATGCCCGCGGCCTCGAGCGCCGCGAGCTGAAGGTTCACGAAGCGCTGCTCGTCCGCCACCAACGCCAGCAGCGGCGCCGGCGCCTGCTCCGCCGTGCCGACGGTCTTGATGATGGTGTCGCGCAGGCTGCGGGCCTGGTTCGACATGAAGCCGATGAACTCGTCCCGCGTCATCGTCGTCGCCGCGGCGAAGATGCTGAAGCGGAAGGGGATGTAGGGGATGACGTCGCGGCTCGGCACCGCGGTATTGCTGTCGTAGAGGCCGGCGAAGTCGAGCTGGTCCAGCACGCCGCGAAGCTGCGCGTTGTCGCCCGAGACCTTCTCCTTGAAGGCCTCCCACCAGGCGTCGAGGCCGCCGGCGCCATCGGCCAGCAGGCTGTCCAGCTCCGGCGCGAAGCGGGACACCATCGTGCGGAAGTTGTTGAAGGCACGGTCGTGCAGCGCCTTCAGCCCCGGATAGGTCTGCACGTTGACCGTGAAGCCCGAGGTCGAACCGGCATCCGCGTTCAGCAGGAAGCCCGAGGCGGTGAGCTGCCCGGTGGTATTGGTGATGCCCGGGATGCTGACATAGGGCACATTGGCATTGGCCGTGTCGGCCAGGTTCGACGGCTGGCCCGCGACATTGGCCGAGAAGGTCAGGTAGGGCAGGCCGTAGACGATCTCGTTGATGCCGAGCTGCGGCACGCCGACCTGGAAGTAGGTATAGGGCGCGTCCAGATTGCCGAGGTTCACCAGGCGGATCGAGTAGTCCTGGCCGTCGCCCGCCAGGATGGTGCGGTTGCCGCCGATGCCGATCGTCACCTCCGCCGGGATCACGCGCCCGACGAGGAAGTCGTATGGGATGATCGCCTGCGACCCATCCGGATTGGTGACGATGACATCGTAGGACCCGAAGGGTGCGCCAGTCAGGTCGAAGACCGCGATGATCCGGCTGCTGTCGACGACGCGCCAGCTGACCGGCACGAATTCCGCGATACCGGGCCGCGCCAGCTTCACCGTCGCCTGCGGCGCGAACTGCGCCCCGGTGATGGTGGTGGTCACATAGGCGCCGGCGCCGGCGACATCGGTCGAGACATCCGTGATCAGCAGCGGAAGCTGCTCCGCCACCAGGGTCAGCGCCGTGCCGCCCGGCGGGCCGCTATACCCCTTCACCAGCACATAATAGGTGCCGGGCCGGGTCGAGGGGATCAGCGCCGACATGCTGGAGGTGAGCGGCCCGTTATAGGTCGCGTCGTAGGCGGCCGTGGTCGGCGCGGCGCCGTAGCGGATGTAGAGCCCGTTGACGCTCTCCGCCTCCGCTGCCTGCATGCGCAGCCGCAGCGTCTGACCCTCGGGCACCTGGACCTGGTAGAGCCGTTCCTGACCGGGCAGCAGCGTGGTCGTCAGCGGGGAGCCGATGGTCAGCGTGTCGACGGCGATGCGGACCGTGCCGGCAGATGCGGTAGTGTTGTTGGCCGAGAAGACGCCCTCATAGGCCGAGTTGAAGATATTGGTGCGGACGATGACGTAGTAGTTGCCCGGCGTGACACCGGGCATCGTCGCCGTCAGGCTCTGCGTATAGGTGCCGTCCTTCTGCAGCGTACCGCCGAGGGTCGCGCGGCCGAGCAGCTTCGCGGTCACGTCGTAGACCGGGCTCGACGAGATATAGACCGCATCCGTCCAGCTTCCCGCGGCAGCCACATCACTGTGGTTGCTGGCGGTCCAGGAGACAGTGATGGGCTCACCGGCACGCGCCGTCGGCGGCACCACGATGCTGTCCACCTGCAGGTCGGTCGGCGGCGGCGTGTCGATCAGCATCGGCACGGCGCGGGCGCGGCTGTTGTTGGTCTCCCGCGTCTCGAAGACCTGGCCCGCGGCATTGGTACGCGCCGGATCGGTCACGACGAAGACGTAGTAGGCCTCGCCGGGCAGGTTGTTCGGCACCTGGAAGCGCAGCGTGTTGGTGTAGCTGGCGCCGGCGGCCAGACCACCCGTGCGCTGCACGCTGCCGATGTAGCGCGCCGCGCCGAGATCGAGATAGGGCTCAACCGAGAGATAGACGAGGTCGTTCCAGCTCGACTGCAGGACCGGCGTGTCGCCGCCCTGGTTGGTGACGGTGTAGGTGATCGCGAATTCGCTGCCGATGGTCGCGCGCAGCGGCGCATCGATGGCGCTGACGACCAGGTCGGGCGCCGTATAGGGCAGGATGTCGACCTGCGCGCCCTTAATGTTGTTGCCCTCGCCCTGGAACTCCTTGACGTTGCCCGCGGCGTTGCCAGCGATGCCGAGGAGGCGCGGGGAGATCGTGCTGGCGGAATAGGCGCTCGGTCCGAAGCCGGTATCCGCCGCCGCGAGCAGGTAGTAGGGCCCGGTGACCTCGAACGGCATCGTGAAGGTCACGGTCGCCGTGTAGGACGCGCCGGCCGCCAGCGCACCGTTGCGGAAGAAGGTCGCGCCGACAAGCTGCCCGCCGACCTGCCGCGTCAGCAGGTAGTCGCCGTTGTCGAGCGACGCATCGCGCGAGAGGAACAGCGCGTCGGTCCAGCCTTCCTGCCGGGTCGCGCGGTTGCCGCGGTTGGTGACGGTGAAGCTGGCCGTGATCGTCTCGCCGGCCCGGATGCTCGGTGGCAGCACCAGGTTGCCGACCACCAGGTCGGCCTCGGCGTAGACGATGTCGAAGGCGGTGGAGCCGGTGTTGCCGGCCGGGTTCTCGTAGGCATGTTCGGCATAGTAGCCGAGCCGATCCGTGTTCTCGCCGGAGGTCGGAAGCTGGATGGGCCCCCGGTCCTGGTTGACGAAGACGTAGATGTAGAAGCGGCCGCTGACGCCCTGCGGCAGGGTCGCGGTGAAATTCTCCGTGTAGCTGCCGCCGGCGGCAAGGCCGCTGTTCGCGTGCAGCACCGTGCCCAGCAGCGTCGCGCGACTGGCGATGAAGGTGCTGTCGCGCGAGATCCAGACCGTGTCCGTCCAGTACCGCGTGCCGTCGAAGATCGGCGTGGTCGAA
Source organism: Acetobacteraceae bacterium (assembly GCA_027489135.1). GTDB lineage: Bacteria > Pseudomonadota > Alphaproteobacteria > Acetobacterales > Acetobacteraceae > JAIEOP01. Next base: position 2,363 of record JAIYAI010000643.1, on the reverse strand, counting down.
TCATTGACCACTGTGTAGCTGATGGTCGTCGCCTCGCCGCTGTTGACGGAGGGCGCGGTGTTGACGTTGGTGACCCGCAGGTCAGGCACGCTGCCGGTGACGTTCGTGGTGGTGCTGGCGCTGTTGTTGAGCTGGTTCGTGTCGCTGTTCAGCCGGCTGAAGACGATCACGTACTGCCCGCGCGCCGCCGGGTTCAGCCGGAACGTCTGCGTGTTGGTGTAGCTCTCCCCGGTCGCCAGCGGTCGCACGGCGTCGAACTCGCCGAGCTTCCAGGTGTTCGTCGCCGCCTGCAGTGTCGGTGCATCGGCGATGTAGACGAGATCCCGCCAGCCGCCGGACGCGCTGCTGCTGGCCTGGCCCTGCCCGTTGTTCCTGACGCTCCAGGAAACGGTGAAGTCCTCGCCCGCCTCGCCGGTGGGGTCCGCGCTCACCGTGGTGACCGCGACCTCCGGCCGGGCCGGCGCCGCCGCCGGCGGGCGGCCGATGATCTCGGTGCCGCCGGTGGTGGAATTGCCGGCCTTGTAGTTGTCGTTCTGGATCTCGTTCGGGTCGTCGGGGTTTATGTTCGTGGCCAGCTGCGCCTGGATCAGCGTGGCGAAGGGATCTACCCAGGGCGTGAGGTAGTAGGTGCCGGAGACCAGGCCGTCCGGCAGCGTCACCGTGACCGTGCGGTCGTAGCCCTCGCCCGGGTCGAGCACGCCGCCGGCGTATTGCAGCGTGGTCAGCAGGATGTCGCCCTTGCCCGGGTTCGGGCGCTGGCGGTTCGTGGTGAGCCAGATCTGCTCGGCATAGGCGCCGAGATTCGTCGCCCCGGTGCCGCGGTTCGTGACTGTGTAGTTCACCGTCGCCTGCTGCCCGGCGAAGGTCAGCGACGGCGCGGTGACGTTGCTGACCACGATATCGGCCAGCGGCGCCGGATTGACGAAGACCTGCTTGACCGTGACGTCGTTGTCGCCGCGCGGGAACTGATCCACCACGCCGTCGGCATTGGTCTGCACCAGGATGTACACGGTGCCGGCATAGCGCAGCGGCACCACGAAGCTCAGCGCGTCCGAGGCATAGGACTTCGTCGGATCCAGCGCCGAGCCCGAGGGCAGCGTCGCCAGCAGGATCGAGGAGGGCGTGATCCGCGCTTCCAGCGACAGGTAGACCTTGTCGGTCCAGCGCGCGGAGCCCGTGCCGACCGACCCCGTATTGGTGACCACGAAGGAGACCGAGGCCGCGGCGCCCGCATCCAGCGTCGCCGGCACGGTAATGTCGGTGACGACCAGGTCGGGCCGCGGCTGCACGCTGATCAGCAGCGGCGTGGTCGCAATGGTGCGGTCGTTCGCCGCGCCCGCGCCCTCATAGACCGCGGCGTTCGCGTTGGTGACGACGATCACCTCGTAGCCGCCGCTGACCCGCGGCGGCAGCACGATCTGACCGGTGCGCGCGTAGCTCTGCCCGGCCTCGAGCGGTCCGGTATAGGTGAAGGTACCGACGACCGTGCCCGGTCCGGTGTCGCCCACCTTCCGCAGCAGGACGGTATCCGTCCAGCTGCCATTGGCGGGCCCGCCGCCCTGGTTGGCGACGGTCCAGCTCACCTCGATCGCCGTGCCCTCGGGGGCGGTGCCGGGGATGGTGACGCTGCTGACAACGAGATCGGGCGGCGGCGTCAGGGCGATGTCGATCGCCTCTGACACGCCGGTATTGTTGGTGGTGTAGATGAACTCGTAGGGCGAGCCGATCGAGCCCTGGCTGACCACGCCCGGCACGGCTGCGTTGAAGTTCGGCGTCGAGGTCCCGGCCGTGACGACGATGATGTAGTAGGGCCCGCTGATGCCATCCGGCAGCGTGACCTGCGCGGTGCGCGTATAGCTGTCGCCGACGGCCAGGAAGCCGAGATGGTCGAAGGCGCCGAGCAGGATGCGGTTGGCGCCGTCCGGCGTGCGGCTGAGATAGACGTTGTCCACCCACTGCGACGTATCGGTCGTGCCGATGCCGTCGTTGCGCACCACCCAGGTGATCTGCAGCGGCCGGCCGCTCGCCGCGCCGGGTGTCGCGGTGACGGAGGTGACGCGGTTGTCCGCATAGGGGTAGGGCACGATGTCGATCGGGCCGGGCGTCGCGGCCTTGTCGTTCGCCGTCAGCCCGTTCTGGAACACCGTGCCCGCGGCATTGGTCTGGACCAGAAGCTGGTAGCGGCCGCCGAAGCCGGGCGGCAGGGTGATGGTCCGGCTCTCGGTATAGGAGGCATCCTTCGCCAGGCCGCCGGTATGCTCGACGGTCGCGAGGACGATGTTGTCGTTCGCTCCCAGGATGCCGCTGGCCGAGGCGATGATGCGATCGGTCCAGGTGCCCGTGATGCCGGCGCCGGTGCCGAT
>JAIYAI010000353.1 GCA_027489135.1 Acetobacteraceae bacterium | reverse complement strand
TCACCGCCGCCACCGGCCGCGAGCCTCGCTGCCCTGGAGGACTCCCACCATGCATGCCCTCGCCCGTGCCCGTGCCTTCTGCGACCGCTTCGGCCTGCAGGCGCCCATCCTGCAGGCGCCGATGGCCGGGGCCTGCCCGCCCGCCCTCGCCGCGGCGGTGGCGAATGCGGGCGGCCTCGGCGGCCTCGGCGCGCTGACGACGACGCCGGCCGGCATCGCCGACTGGGCCTCGCAGTTCCGCGCGCAGTCGAACGGCGCCTTCCAGGTGAACCTCTGGATCCCCGAGGCCCCGCCGGTGCGCGACGCGGCGCAGGAGGGCCGCGTGCGCGACCGCCTCTCCGCCCTCGCCGGCATCGACGTCCCCGATCCGGGCGCCGGCCCCTTCGTGCAGGATTTCGACGCGCAGGTGGCGGCGATGCTGGCGACCAGCCCCGCCGTCGTCTCCTCCATCATGGGCCTCTTCCCGCCGGCGGTGGTCGCCGCGCTGAAGGCGGGCGGCATCGCCTGGGTGGCCGGCGCGACCACCGTCGCCGAGGCGCGCGCAGCGGAGGCCGCCGGCGCCGATGCCGTCGTCGCGCAAGGCGCCGAGGCCGGCGGCCATCGCGGCAGCTTCGAGAACGCCGCGGCCGAAACCAGCCAGGTCGGCCTGTTCGTCCTCGTGCCGCAGATGGCGGATGCGGTGCGCATCCCGGTGATCGCCTCCGGCGGCATCATGGACGGGCGCGGCATCGCCGCGGCACTGACCCTCGGCGCCAGCGCGGTACAATTGGGCACCGCATACCTGCGCACGCCGGAGGCGGCGATCCACCCGGCCTGGTCGGCGGCGATCGCGCGGACGGCGCCCGAGGATACGGTGATGACGCGGGCCTTCAGCGGCCGCCTCGCCCGCGGCATCCGCAACCAGGTGACGGAGGCCTTCGCCGGCGAGCTTAAGCCCGCGCCCTATCCCGTGCAGCGCGCCATCATGGCGCCGGTGCGGGCGGCGGCGGAGAAGGCGGGCGAGGCCGGGCGCATGCAGGCCTGGGCCGGCCAGGGCGCCGCGATGGCGCAGGCGGAGCCGGCCGGCGCGCTGACCCGGCGGCTGTGGGAGGAGGCGCAGGCCCTGCTGCCCGCCTGACGTCGAACCCGGCCGCGCGTCGCGCTATGTCAGCGGCGATCCGGTACGGGAAAGGCACCGCCATGGCGTTCCGCAACCGCGTCACCGCGCTGCTCGGCATCGAGCATCCGGTGCTCCTCGCGCCGATGGACCTCGTCTCCTGCGGGCGCCTCGCCGCGGCGGTCAGCCAGGCCGGCGGGCTCGGCCTGCTCGGCGGCGGCTATGGCGACGGGGAATGGCTGGACCGCGAGTTCGACCGCGCCGGCAATGCCCGCATCGGCTGCGGCTTCATCACCTGGAGCATGGCGCGCAACCCGGCGCTGCTCGACCGGGCGCTGGCGCGGCGGCCAGCGGCGGTGATGCTCTCCTTCGGCGACCCGCGGCCCTTCGCGGCCCCGATCCACGCCGCAGGCACGGCGCTGCTCTGCCAGGTGCAGACCCCGCGCCAGGCCGCCGAGGCGGTGGAGGCCGGCGCCGCCGCGCTCATCGTCCAGGGCACGGAGGCCGGCGGCCATGGCCAGTCCTTGCCGCTGCTGACCCTGTTGCCCGCGATCGCGGAGACCTATCCCGGCATCCCGCTGATCGCCGCCGGCGGCATCGCCGATGGTTGCGGCATGGCGGCGGCGATGATGCTGGGCGCGGAGGGCGTGCTGATGGGCACGCGCTTCTACGCGACCGAGGAAGCGGAGGCGCACCCCGACGCCAAGCGCCGCGTCGTCGCAGCGGGGCCGGGGGACAGCGTGCGCTCCATCGTCTTCGACCTGGCGCGGCGGACCGAATGGCCGCCGGAATACACGGGCCGCGTGCTGCGCAACCGCCACACCGAACGCTGGCTCGGCCAGGAGGCGGCGCTGCGCGCGGCGCAGGCGGAGGTCGCGGCGGACTACGCCGCGGCCCGTGCGCGCGGCGATTTCGACATCGCCGCCGTCATCGCCGGCGAGGCCTCCGCCCTGATCCACGACATCCCGCCCGCGGGCGAGGTGGTGGAGCGGATCGTCGCGGAGGCCGAGGCCGCGCTGGCGCGGGTGGTCAGCCAGCGGTGATGTTGGCGGCCTTCACCACCTCGCGCATGCGTTCTACCTCCTCGGCGTTGTAGGCGCGAAGCTGCGCGGGCGTGCCGCCCATCGGCTCGAGGCCCTGGTCGCGCAGCGCCTTGGCGAAGTCCGCATCCGCGAGCGCCGCATTGACCAGCGCGTTCAGCCGCGCGACCGCGGGCGCCGGCGTCGCGGCGGGGGCATAGACCGCCCACCAGCCCTCGACGATCACGCCGGGCACGCCGGCCTCCGCCATGGTCGGCACCTCGGGCAGGACGAAGCTCCGGGTGTTGCCGGTCAGGCCCAGCGGGCGGATCGCCCCGCTGCGGATATGCGGCAGGAAGCCGAGCGGGTGGTAGAACATCGCATCGACCACGCCAGCGATCAGGTCCGTCACCGCGCGGTTGCCCTCGCGGTATGGGACATGCGTCGTGTTGATGCCCGCCTTCAGGTCGAGCAGCGCCTGGGCGATGTGGCCCGTCGTGCCAGTGCCGGCGGAGGCCAGCGAGAGCGGCCGCTGCCGGGCCAGCGCCAGGAACTCCTGCACCGTGGTCGGGCCGAGGGCGGGGCGGATGCCGAGCACGATCGCGGTGCGCGCCACCGCGCCGACATGCGCGAAGTCGCGGATCGGGTCGTAGGGGATGGTCGGCATCAGCACCGGGTTGGTCGCCATGGCGCCGCTGGTACCGAACAGGATGGTCAGCCCATCGGGCGCGGCCTGCGCCACCGCCGCCGCCCCCACCGTGCCGCCGGCCCCGGTGCGGTTGTCGATCACCACGGTCTGGCCGAGGCCCTTCGACAGCGCCGCCCCCATCAGCCGGCCGAGCGTGTCCGTCGTGGTGCCGGCGGCGAAGGGGATGATCATGCGCACGGGGCGGTCCGGTGCCCATTGCGCGCGGGCGGGCGAGGCCAGGGTGCCGGCGAGGGGCGCGGCGGCGAGGCCGAGCAGGGCGGTGCGCCGGGCAAGGGCGGGGGCGTTCATGGGGCGACGTCCTCCGAGACGATGGGATCGAGGGGGCCGGTGGGTCGCCCGGCGCGGATCGGAACGCAAGTGTCAGGCGCGTCGAGGGTGAAGGTCGCGCCCTCCTCCAGCAGCGTCGCCAGCACGCGGTCGAGGTGGCGCATCGCCCCCGTCGGCAGGTCGTGCAACACCATCGCGACGGGTCCCTTCGCCGCGCGCCACTGCGCCAGGGCGCGCTCGGGCCAGCCATCCGGGTCGTCCCAGTCGCGCGGGATGGCGTTCCACAGCACCACCGTATGGCCCCGCGTCTGCAGATGCGCCGCGGCGCTGCGGTTCAGCAGATGCGGCCCGAGCACGCCGCCGCCGCCATTGGGCCGGAACAGCGGGGCGGATTCGGCCAGCGCGCCGATCAGCGCATCGGTCTCCGCGATCTCGGCCACCGCCTCCGCCCCGCCGCGGCGGCCGAGTGGCGTGCCGTGGGTGAGGGTGTGGTTGCCGATGCGGTGCCCCTCCGCCCGGGCGCGGGCGGGGAGGGCCAGGCGCGCCGAATCGCGCAGCTTCTGGCCGATGACGAAGAAGCTCGCAGGGATGTGACGCCGGGCGAGCACGGCGAGGACATCGGGCGTGACCTCCGGTTCCGGGCCGTTGTCGAAGGTCAGGCAGATCGGCTGGGGCATGCGCGCCCTATAGCGGATTGCGCTGGATCAGCGCGTGCCGCGGCGCATCGGGGCAGGATGCGCGCGCGATGTCCGAGAGGAGCAGGCCGATGCGCCGATGGACGATCCGCCTTGCCCTGGCCGCCGCGGTGGTCGGGGCGCTGGCACTGCTGCACGAGGGGCTGGTGCTGGGGTCGCGCGGCACCGGCAGCCTGGCCCGCGCGGCAGGCGGCACCTGCGCCGCCTGCCATTGAGCCACGCTCAGGCCAGCGCGAATTTCGCCACGCACAGCGCCGCGATCAGCCACACCGCGCCGCTCACCTCGGCGGCGCGGCCGGCCAGTGTCTTCAGCAGCGCGTAGGTGATGAAGCCGATCCCGATCCCCGTGGCGATCGAGAAGGTGAAGGGCATCGCCAGCGTCGTGATCACCGCCGGCACGTAGTCCGTCGGCTCGTCCCAGGCGACGTCGCGCAGCGCCTGCGCCATCAGGCAGGCGACGAAGACCAGCGCCGGCGCCGTGGCGAAGGCGGGGATCGAGGTCGCCAGCGGCGAGAGGAACAGCGCGGCGAGGAAGAACAGCCCCACCACCACCGCGGTCAGTCCCGTCCGCCCGCCGGCCTGGATGCCCGCCGCGCTCTCGATGTAGCTGACCGTCGTGCTGGTCCCGAGCGTGGCACCCAGGATCGCCCCGCCGCTGTCGGCCTGCAGCGCGCGGCCGAGGTTCGGCACCGTGCCGTCCGGGTTCATCAGCCCCGCGCGATGCGTCGTGGCGATCAGCGTGCCCGTATTGTCCAGCAGGTCCACGAGGAAGAAGGTGAAGACGATCCCGGCGATGCCGAGGCCCAGCGCGCCCGCGATGTCGAGTTGCAGGAAGGTCGGCGCGATCGAGGGCGGCAGGGAGACAATTCCGCCCAGCTTCGTCAGCCCGAAGGGCACCCCCGCCGCGGCCGTCGCCAGGATGCCGATGACAATGGCGCCGGGGATGCGCCGCGCCGACAGCCCCGCGATCAGGATGAAGCCCCCGACGCCCAGCAGCACCGCTGGGTCGGACAGCTTGCCGAGGCCCACCAGCGTTGCCGGATGCGCGACGACGAGGCCCATCGACTTCATCCCGATCAGCCCGAGGAAGAAGCCGATCCCCGCCGCGATGCCGAGCTTGAGCGAAAGCGGGATGCCGTTGACCAGCCATTCCCGCACCCGGGCGAGCGAGATCACCAGGAACAGGATGCCGGACAGGAACACCGCCCCCAGCGCCACCTGCCAGGACACGCCCATCCCCTGCACCACGGCGAAGGCGAAATAGGCGTTCAGCCCCATCCCCGGGGCGAGGGCGATCGGGAAGTTGGCCCAGAGCCCCATCAGCATCGACCCGATCGCCGCGGCGAGGCAGGTGGCGACGAAGGCCGCGCCCTGGTCGATCCCGGCCACCGCCATGATCGATGGGTTGACGATGATGATGTAGGCCATGGTCAGGAAGGTGGGGGCCCCGGCCAGCACCTCCGTCCGCGCATCCGTGCCGCGTTCCCTGAACCCGAAGAACCGCTCCATCGATTCGCCCCCGCTGCTGCGAATCACAGACTAGGGAGAAGCGCGCGCGCGGTCAGCGCGGCAGGTGCGCGACCAGCCAAGCGAGTTCGGCCTGGCGCGACACGCCGGCCTTCTGGAATACCCGGTGCAGATGCGACCGTGCGGTGCTGTGCTGGATGCCGAGCGCATCGGCGATGGCGCGCAACCCGTCGCCGCGCGCGGCGCGCAGCGCGACCTCGGATTCGGCGGGCGTCAGCCCGAACCAGGCGGCGACCTGCGCGGCCGAGGGGCCGGCGCGCCGGTAGTCGGGGGGCAGTGTCTGCACCACCGCCTGCGCCTCCGGCCCGGCGCAGCAGGCGACCTCCCCCGGCGGGGAGACCAAGACGGGATATTCGGCGGCATCCTCCCGCGGCAGGGTCAGCGGCACCGCGGCGCCGTCGATGCCTGCCTGGCGGATCGCGCTGCGCAAGGACGCGGTGGCGGCGGCGGTGGTGGCGACGATCCGCCCGGCCTCGAGCCGGAAGAGCCCACCTGCCGTGACGAACTCGCGCCCCGCGGCACTGGCACAAAGCAAGCGCCCTGTAATGTCGACCGAGAGACAAATCGTCGCCCGGCAGAGCTTGCCAATGGTCGCGCCATCCAGGCCCAGTCCAGACAAGTCACGTGTCACCGCGCGGGTGCAGTCGCCCATTGAGTCTCACCATGCACCATCGCGCGCTTGTTCGCACGAACGTGATCGCCCCGGCTGCAGACCCTAGCCGCCACGACGGCGGCGCAGCATCCACCATTTGATGGATGCGCGTTTACTGAAAAACCGCTTCGATCACGACAGCGGAGGATGCCGGCCAACGCCTGGGTGATCCGAAGGGGCGCATGCAGAGCATTCCATCCCGTTTCGGCGCCGCCGGACGTTTCGCGCCGAAACCAGTGTATCGCCGCATCGGGCCCGCCGTCGTCGCCCTGCTCCTGTTCGGCCTCGTCGCCGCGCCGGCGCTGGCCTCACCGGGCTTCGTCACGCTGCCGGACGGCGCGGTCGTGCGGGTCACCCTGCCGGAGGGCGCGCCGCGCGGCCTCGTGCTGGTGCTGCCGGACGCGCTGGGCGGCGACCCCCGCAGCGCGCCCTATGTCGACCGCCTGCTCGCCGCCGGCTTCGCGGCCTTGGAGCCGCAGTGGCAACGCGTGCCGGCGGCCAGCCAGCCGGCGCTGGGGCGTCACCTGGCCGCGATCCTGCCGGACACGGCGGGTCAATTCGGCGCACCGCCCGAGGCGGTCGGGATCGTCGGCTTTGGCCTCGGCGCCCGCATCGCCCTGCAGGCGGCGCTGCCGCGGGGCTGGCCGGCGGCGCTGCTCTACCCCGGCTGCGCCGGCCTGCTGGCCGATTCGCCGGTGGCGGCCGAGGACGAGGATCGCGGATGGCGCGTCGCGCTGCAGGCCTCGCCGGCCGCGCCGCGCCTGCTGCTGCTGCACGGCAGCGCGGATTCGGCGGAACCCGAGGGGGCCTGCGACGGCCTCGCGGCGAGGCTCGGCCCGGTCGCCGCGCGCCATGTCTACTACGGCGCCACCTATGGCTGGGACTACGCCCCGGGACCGTGGGAGAACATGGCCTCGCTGCTGCCCTCGCCGGATGGCAACGGCCCGCTCCGCCGCGCGCATATGAGCACGGGCGTCACGGCGGATGCCGCGGCGCGCGTCGCCGATTTCATGGCGCGTACCGTCGCCGCGCCGTCCGGCCTGCATCCGTGAACCGCCACGCCGCGGCCGACCCCGCCGCCACGGCCCTGCCGTCGCGCCCCGCGCTCCTGCCCCGCCTGCGCGTGACCAGCGGCTGGCAGGTCGTCGCCGGCGCCTTCCTGGTGCTGATGGTCGGCTACGGCGCAGCCTATTCCTTTGCCGCCTTCGCCGAACCGCTGGCGCAGGAGTTCGGCACCTCCCACGCTGCGACCAGCCTGGTCTATGCGCTCTGCGGCGGCGTCGCCTTCCTGCTGAGCGCCGTCAGCGGCCGGATCGCCGACCGCCACGGATCGCGCCGGCCGGCGCTGGCAGGCATGGCCCTGGTCGGGGCCGGCCTGCTGCTGGCGGCAGCGGCGCAGAACTTCGTCCACCTGTTGCTCTGCTACGGCCTGCTGATCGGCTGCGGCATCGGCCTCGCCTACGTGCCGGCGCTGGCGGCGGTGCAACGCTGGTTCGATCGGCGGCGCGGCCTCGCCTCCGGCATCGCGGCGGCGGGCATCGGGCTCGGCACGGCTCTGGTGCCGCCCCTGGCGACACGGCTGATGGATCTCGGCGGCGGCTGGCGGCTTGCCTTCATCATCGCAGGGGCGGGCGCGATCGTGGTCGGCATGGCCGGCGCGCTGCTGCTCGCACGTTCCCCGGAAAGCCGCGGCCTGAAGCCGGAGCCGGGCCCGCATGCCGCGGAACCCGCGCAGCCGCCGCGCACCGGGCTGATCCCGGAAGCGGCGCTGGGGCGTGACTTCCTGCTGCTCTTCGCCGGCTGCCTCCTCGTATCCCTGCCCGTCGCCCTGCCCTTCGCGCACCTGCCGAGTTTCGCCGCGAGCGAACTCGGCATTCCGCCGGCGGGCACGCTGCATCTCCTCGGGCTCATCGGCGTGGCATCGGTGCTCGGGCGCTTCCTGCTCGGCGCGCTGGCCGACCGGATCGGCCGCGGAGCGACCTTCATCGGCTGCTGCTGGGGGCTGTCCTTCGCCACGCTGGGCTGGGCGGAGGCGGAATCGCTGCTCAGCATGGAGATCTTCGCGCTGGCCTTCGGTGCGACCTATGGCGGATTCGTTGCGCTGCTGCCGGCCTTCGTCGCCGACCTCTACGGCCGCGCCTCGGCGGGGACGATGATCGGGCTGCTCTACACCAGCCGCGGCATCGCGGTGCTGCTGGCCCCGCCGGTCACCGCCCTGGCGGTGCAGGTGGCAGCGGACGCGACCCTGCCCGTCGGCTTCGCCGCGGGGCTCGGCCTGCTGGGGTCCCTGCTGATGACACTGGTGCGGCGTTGATGCCGGAGACGTGATGCGCGGTCCGGCGCGGCGCAGTGCCGGGGCCGGAAAGACAAGCCTTCCCCCGTCATGCTGCGATGCGGCATAGAGCCGCGATGCCCCCATCCCCGGCGCCGCGGTCGATCCCCCTGCCCCGCGCCTTCACGCCGCTCCGCCACGGCGCCTTTCGCGCGCTGTGGTTCGCCACCCTCGCCAGCAATATCGGCCTGTGGATCCAGAACGCCGCGGCGGGCTGGATGATGACCATGCTGGACCCGCGGCCGCTGATGGTGAGCCTGGTGCAGGTGGCCTCCATGCTGCCGGTCTTCCTGCTGGCGCTGCCGGGCGGTGCGGTCGCCGACATCGTCGATCGCCGGCGCTTCCTGATCGGCGTGCAGGCCTGGGTGCTGGCGACGGGGCTGCTGCTGTCGCTGCTGACGGCGCTGGATGCCATCGGGCCCTGGGGGCTGCTGCTCTTCACCTTCCTGATCGGCGCGGGGTCGGCGCTGACCTGGCCGGCCTGGTCGGCGACGACGCCGGAGCTGGTGCCGCGGGACGACCTCGTCAGCGCCATCGCGCTGAACGGCATCAGCTTCAACCTGGCGCGCGCGGTGGGGCCGGCGATCGGCGGCGTGGCGCTGGGCCTCGCGGGGCCGGAGGCCGCCTTCGCACTGAACGCGCTCACCTTCCTCGTGCTGATCGTCGCGCTGGTCGCCTGGAAGCGGGAGCCGGGGGCGGATTCCCGCCTGCCGAAGGAACACCTCCTGTCGGCGATGCGCGCGGGGCTGCGCTTCGTCGCGGCCTCGCCGGCGATGCATGCGGCGATCATCCGCGCCTGCGTCTTCTTCTTCTTCGCCGCCGCCATCTGGGGCCTGTTTCCGCTGCTGGTGCGCGACCGGCTGGGGCTGGGGCCGGAGGCCTTCGGCCTGCTGCTGGGCGTGGTCGGCGCCGGGGCGGTGGTGGCGGGCTTCCTGCTGCCGGCGCTCCGGGCGCGGCTCGATCGCAGCGCGATGGTGTTCTGGGCCGCGCTGGTCGCCGCGGCGGCGATGGCGGCGCTGGCCTTCGTGACGCACTGGCTGCCGGCGACGGTGGCGCTGGCCTGCTACGGCGGCGCCTGGATCGCGGCGGGCAGCACGCTTTCGGCCGCGGCGCAGCTGGCCGCGCCCGCCTGGGTGCGGGCGCGGGCGATCGCCATCCACCAGTTGAGCTTCTTCGGCTGCATGGCGGTGGGCTCGGCCATGTCGGGCTGGCTCGGCGACCGGATCGGGGTGGGGCCGACGCTGGCGGCATTGGCCGTGGGGGCTGCGTTGGCGGCGGTGGCGGTCCGGCGCTGGCGGCTCGATGCGCCGGCGACGGCGGAGGCCAGCGTCACCGCCCCGCCCCTGCCCCGCCCGGCGGCCCCGGCGGCCGTGCTGTCCGACCTGCTGGTCGAGGGGTCGGGGCGGGTGCTGGAGGTGGTGCGCTACCGCATCGACCCGGCCCGCCGGGCCGAGTTCCTCTCCGTGATGCGGGAGGTCCGGCGGGTGCGGCTGCGCGGCGGCGCCGCCACCTGGCGGCTCTACGAGGACGTCGCCGACCCGGATCGCTGGGTGGAACTCTGGGCCGTCGATTCCTGGCACGAGCACCTGCGCGAGCAGTCCCGCCTGTCGGAGGTTGACCGCGCCATCCTGGCCCGCGCCGCCGCCCTGCATGCGGGGGAGGAGCCGGCCGAGGCGGCGCGCTTCCTGAACGTGCAACCATGACTGCAACGATGCGTTTGGGGGGCACGGGCCCTCCCGGACGGCCGAACCACCTTCCATCTGATCCCCAACGGCACAGGAGAGACCGACCGATGGCCAAGTCCGCCAAGGAAGCGAAGCTGATGAGCACGCGCAACGACGTTCCCACCAACGCCAAGCAGGTCTCGATCCAGGTGCTGCAGGCCTGCCTGGTCGACACGATCGACCTCTACAACGCCACGCGACAGGCGCATTGGACCGTGAAGGGGCCGAACTTCATCGGGCTGCACGAGCTGTTCGGCACCTTCTACGCCGACCTGCAGGAGAGCGCCGACGAGATGGCCGAGCGTATCGTCCAGCTCGGCGGCACGCCGGTGGGCACGACCCAGGCGCTGGCCGCCGGCACGCGGCTGGAGCCCTACCCCACCGACCTGCATGCCGAGCAGGACCACCTGCGCGCCATGGCGGACCGCTACGGCGTGGTGGCGAAGACGCTGCGCGCCGCCATCGACCAGACCGACGAGGCCGGCGATGCCGACACCGCGGACCTCTTCACCGCCGCGTCCCGCAGCATCGACAAGAAGCTGTGGATGCTGGAGGCGCACCTGCCGGCCTGATTAGCGCCCCGTCCCTGCTGCGGCGGCCCCGCAACCAATGCTATGGGGTGCATTGGTCCCGGGGAGCAGGGTCACCCGGTCAGGCTTCCGGCCTGGCCGGGGACCGCTCCGCCGGGCGCAGTCTAGAGGACGGACCCCATGGCGAAACCCGCACGGCACCGGCACGCCGATGGCAAGCCCTGCTGCGTCCTGGCGCTGCAGGGCGGCGGCGCGCTCGGTGCCTACCACATCGGCGCCTACCAGGCGCTGGCGGAATACGGCTTCGAGCCGGACTGGTTCTCCGGCATCTCCATCGGATCCATCAACGCCGCCATCCTGGCCGGCAACCCGCCCGAGCGCCGGCTGGAACGGCTCGAGGAGCTGTGGGAGCTGATCTCCTGGCCGCAGATGTTCCATCGGACGGGGCTTGTCGAGGTCGACCTGTTCCTCAACGGCATCAGCAACATGAGCGCGCTGGCGATGGGCCAGCCAAATTTCTTCAAGCCGAGGCCGATCAACCCCTTCCTCGCGCCCGCCGGGCTGCCGAGCGAGGCGAGCTTCTACGACACCGGCCCGATGATCGAGACGCTGCGGCGCCTCTGCGACTTCGACCTGATCAATGACGGGCCGGTGCGGCTGACCCTGGGCGCCACTAACGTCGAGACCGGGGAGGTCGAGTATTTCGACAGCGGCTACCCCAAGCACCGGCCGATCACGCCGGAGCATGTGGTGGCCAGCGGTTCGCTGCCGCCAGGCTTCCCGG